>DAIDAW010000010.1 GCA_027310425.1 bacterium
CAGCCGTACCAGGTCAATGCCGATGTCCCTTAGATGGCCACTCAGGCTGTGATCTCCCGTGGAGACCGTGCAGAGTTGGTCATCTCCCCCGAAAACCGAATGCTTCATGTCCTCGAATATGTCGAGGACAATCGCAAGCGGTTCTGGCCACCGCTGAAACGCGGGAGCCAAAGTGAACGTCATTGCGTTCATGTATCCTCCTTTCTAAAGGATAGGAACATTATAGCACAAAAGAGAGGGAAATGCAAGAAAGCTACAGCCAGCCTGCGCGCGAGACGATCTCTGCGGAGGAAAAGGGAAGCATAAATAGAAAACAAGCGATTACGCCAGAAATGTTTTTAACTTTCCGTTTTTATATCGCCGCACGAGTCGTAGTATTTCCGATCGTACGGCGTCCTGGTTACCCGAAGGTCGCGTTGTATGGCTTGCGTCGGCATTTTCCCACCATTTTTCTTTATACGCTTTATCCAACCATCGAATCGAGAACGCATCGCGCATTGCCGCAAGAAATTCACGCTGCTTCAGATACGCGCCACGCTCCGCGCGAGAGCTGACGTTCCGTGTTCCTCTACTCCATTGCACACTATGCCATGCTTCGTGGACGATAAGAGAAGCAAGATAATTCAAACTTGATTCACGGATTGTCCTTGGCTGCACAACCCATATTCCGTCCGAAGCAACCATCTCCGTATAATAATCATTCCCCGGGTATACCAAAACGCATCGGATATCATGGACGAATTCGAATCTTTGCGCGTTTAATTTTTCGATATGCATAAACGCTCTCCGCAATTTTGCGAGGAGATTCCGGTTTTGCGAGATGATATCCGTCGCGCGATATGTTTTCTGATACCAAGCTTCCATATATCATTCATGTGTTTGTATTATATACGAAACGCCGGAAGTTTTTTCTTCCGATCGCTGCATCATTTTGAAAAGAGGCATAGGCCTCTTTTCAAACTTCTATTCTTTACTTTCTATTCTCTCGATTCTAAAATTTAGCGCGGTACGTATGCCAGAAGCGCCATGAAACGCGCGCGCTTGATCGCATTGGCGACTTGCCGCTGATGCTTTGCGCACAGGCCTGTTTTCTCGCGCGGCTTGATTTTGCGCGACGCAGCAGTGAATTTCTGCAGCGTCTGGACGTCTTTCCAGTTCACGTCATCCCTGCCGCAGAAAAAACACTGGATTTTTGTTTTTCGTTTAATAACCATATACGATAATTTTCAGTTCTCAATTTTCCCGCCCGAGGCGAATCTGCCTTGGACAAACAATTTACAATGCTGATTAATTTTTAAATTTAAAATGGAGGGTTATCGTCTTCCGGAATCTGATCCTGCGTGATTTCCGGCAGTTCTTCAGCGGCAGGCAACTGGGCGTCTTCGGGTTGCTGCCCCGCCGGGCGGCTCGCGCCGCTGATCGGCATGCGTTCCTGGCTCTGGCTTTGCGTTCCGGGACGCGGCCCGAACTGCACCCGCTCCGCGACAATCTCGGTCCGGTATTTCTTTTCCCCGTTTTGCGCATCCCACGAACGGGTCTGGAGCCTGCCTTCAATGAGCACCGTGCTGCCCTTGGTCAAATACTGGTTGCACAATTCCGCCTGCCTGCCCCATACCACAATATTATGGAATTCTGTCTGCTCCTGCTTCTGGCCTGCTTTGTCTGTCCAGACGCGGTTGGTTGCGACGGAAAACGAAGCAACCGACTGCCCGGACGGAATCATGCGCAAATCAACATCGCGCACAATCCTTCCGACGAGCATGACTTTATTGAGATCCATATGTAAAAATTTTCAATTCGCGATTTAGAATTTTTAAACAGCGAAGCAATTTACCGCAATATGATATGCTATTCGGTTTCCAGAATCTGCTTCAGCTTCGTATCCAATTCCGCGTCCACTTCCTTGCCTTGTTTAGCCGTAATCTCGGATCGCTGCTGTGTTCCGGCGACGCGGCTCGCGAGCGGTGTGCGCGCCTTTTTCCGCTTTGTCTTCTGTTCGATGACATTGATGACTTTGCGCAAAATCGCGTCTTCGTATTTGAGCGCATCCTTGAATGCCAGCAGCTGCTGCGGAAGCATCGTAAACTGCATCTCCGCCCACCATGCCGTTGTCTGTTTTTGAATAGGATAGGCAAGCATGCGTTTTTCCAGCCTGCGATCGCGCGTCAGCGTTCCGGACGACTGGGAAAGTTTCGTTTTCACCGAATCAAAAAATGCCTCGGGGGCATTGCCGGATCCGTCGTCTTTGATCCAAAAACTCATGTCGTATAAGCGCGGTTCGCTTTCCATACCGCTCCATCCTATCATAAAACGCCTGGCTTGGCAACTCGAAGTTTTCGCGCAACGCCCGCAACGAAACCAGCCTGAAAAAAAGGCAAGCTATCTGGTTCCCGCATATAAATTCCATATTTCCTGGCTTGTAAGCTGTCGCGCGAATATTTGCATATCATCGAGAATGCCAGTGAAACCGTTTTGCTGGTTCACGCCCGATGCGCCCAGCGTAACGTTCGCGGTAACATTCTTGCCTGCAACCACCGACCCTTGGCAATTCTGAAGCTGCTGCTCTTTGCCGTTTACGTATAAACGCACGTTCTCGATCGCGGGAACGCCGTTATAGAAAACAGCGGCAATATGCACCCATGTGTTTACGAACGAACCGTACGGAACGCCCAATACATTACCCTGCCCAACATTGAATCCCAGACATCCGGAATCCAGGCTCAAACCGTACGGCGCATTCCAACCGACCACGATTTCGTCCGGCGTGCCGTCCCATTTCATCCAGAACGCCACGGTGTTTTGCGCGCCGGACGTCGTGGCAACCGGCACATTCTCCATCTGCACGAAACTCGCTCCGTTGAATGAAAGCGCGTTGCCGACTTTGCCTGGCACGAGCAGAGCATTGGTAATTTGGCCTGCATTATTGTTGAACGATCCGTCGTCCGTATATCCTGCGGCAACGCTGTCAAAGCTCCATTTGCCCGCAATGCCTGCTGCCCGGGGCCAGAGCGACAAGTTCGATCCGATTTCAAAACGCGCGTCGTCCGCGCCGGCGTCCGCGCGCGCGTACTGCTTTACGTATTTTTCCGACTCCACCAGCGAAACCAATTCGTACTCGCTGCCTTGCGCCAGATAGAGGTATGCAAAAGCGTTTTTATTTGCGGGATCAAGCGCAATCCCTGCGCTTTGCTGAACTGATTGGAGATTGAGCGGAATCCAGCCGGTTCCGTCGGCGCGCGCGCCTGCCTGCGACGAGACGCATCGATATGCCCAGCCTGCGGCGAGCTGCGGCAACGCATAGCTTGCGCAGGTCTGCGAGGCATCAGGCAAAGAAACATATACGGTATTTCCCTGCCCCAGGGAACCTGATGTTTGCGCGCGGAACGCGGAAATCGATATATTAAGCAACGTCAAATCCTGAATCCGTCTGCCATCGCGCGCCTGTCCGAGGATCGTCTGGGGCGGAAACGCCGCAAAACCTATGGTTGCCAGGACTCCGACAATGCCAAGCGCAATCAAAATCTCAAGCAGGGTAAACCCAGCACCAGCGCCTTCATTTTTCATAGGTATGCCATAAACCTACCTCTTGACGGACAAGTAAGCAATTAGTACGCAAGAAAATATATTCCGCAAGCCCTATTCCTCATCAGGGCTGGCGGCTTCTTCTGATCCGGATTGCGCAGGAACAAGGCCTGAACCTTTGGCGGTTGCTTCCATGATCTTAGCGACGACTTCCTGCTGGGTTTCCGGATGTTCTTTGAGATATTTCTGCGCTGTTTCAAACCCGACGCCGAGTTTGGTCGCGCCGAACGAATAGCTCGCGCCGGAGCGATTTACCGCGCCGTATTTCACTGCGGTATTGATAATGTCGCCGGTGTAGGAAATGCCTTCGTTGTACATAATATCGAACTCCGCGGTGCGAAACGGCGCCGCGACTTTGTTTTTCACGATTTTCGCTTTCACGCGGTTACCCACCACCTCGTCGCCTTTCTTGATTTGCGCGCTCCTGCGGATTTCGATGCGCACGGACGAATAAAACTTCAAAGCTTTGCCGCCCGGCGTTGTCTCCGGATTGCCATACGTGCCGATCTGCATTCTAATCTGGTTGATGAACACGACTGCTGTTTTCGATTTCGCCGTAATGGCCGTGAGCTTGCGCAAGGCCTGTGACATCAAACGCGCCTGGAGTCCGATGAATTGGTCCCCCATTTCCCCTTCGATTTCCGCGCGCGGCGTCAAAGCGGCAACCGAATCAATCACGATGACATCCAATTCTCCGGTCTTGACCAGATTCTCCACGATTTCCAGCGCCTGCTCGCCGGTATCCGGCTGCGAAATGAGCAGATGCTCCACGTCAACGCCGATGCGCTTCGCGTATTCAGGATCGAGCGCGTGCTCCGCGTCGATGAACGCAGCCCTGCCGCCGCGCTTCTGCGCCTGAGCAACCACGTGGAGCGCAAGCGTTGTTTTCCCGGACGATTCCGGGCCGTAAACCTCGATGATTCTGCCGCGCGGAATGCCGCTCACACCGAGCGCCAGGTCAAGAGAGATGGAGCCGGTCGGAATCACGTCCACATCCACGTGGCGTACCTGGCCGAGCATCATAATCGAACCTTCGCCGTAGCGCGACTGGATTTCTTTTACCAGGGCGTCGAGCGCGCTGTCTTTTTTCGACTCGCGCGGCGCGCCTGTTTTTTTGGATGCTGATTTTGGCATAGGATGAAAAATTATTTACCTGTCTAGTATACAACCTCTGTCGAGGAAGCGACAGCGGTTTCCTGCAAAGAAGGCGTCCCGGACGGCAGCACCGGGCTTGCCTGGACGGAGGGCGATGGAGACGGCGAAATCCTGGGCGATTCCTGCTGTAAAACGAATATGCGCTCCACTTCGGTCGCGCGGCCGAAGAAATTCCACGCCTGAATCCGTAGAGTATTAGGCCCAGGAAGCGCGCTCACAAGCGCGCGGAAGCTGTTTCCCTGCAGCGCGGCATCGCGGTTGTTAATCTTCAAAGATTTGACGTAACCCCGGGCAACGCCTTGCACGAGCACCGGCGTTTGCGCAACCGACAGACCAGGCGAAACAAGCTCGATGCGCACCGGAAACGCGAGCGAAACGACTCGGAATGCGATGAATCCAAGCGCGAGCGCGACAAGAACCGCAGCAGGATGCACGCGCGTCAGAACCAGCGGAATCAGGGAAGGCGCGCGGAAGCGGTTGCGCGGAAGATTGTCCGCGCTTCCGGACGCGCGGCGCTGCCCCAGCACGTTCCAGCGCGCCACCAGCTCCGCGTACGGGATTCCGCACCACTGGGCGTATTTTTTCAGCACGCCATACGCGTACGGATCCGACGGGATGCGGATGCGATCGCCATTTTCAAACGCTTCGATTGTCTTGGCCGGAATGCCCGAGAGTCCGGAAAGCCGCGCAACGCTCATCCCTGCCTGCTCGCGCGCGCCGCGAAGAAAAGCGCCGAATGACGTGTTGTGCGTTTCCTGCTTTTCTAGAGGCATACCTTGATTCATGCGTCCTGGCTTTCGGAATCTTCGCCGGAATTCCCGTCAATGCTATCCTGGGTTTGCGCTGACGCAAGCGCATCTCCTGCCTGCAAATACACGTCCCGCGGCTTTGCGCCCTGCACCGGCCCGATTACGCCGCGCGCCTCCAGAAGATCGAGCAGGCGCGCCGCGCGCGCATATCCTACGCGCATCCTGCGCTGCAGATAGGACGCGGACGCTTTCTGTGTTTGCACCACGATATCGTATGCCTGCTGGTACAGTTCGTCGTCATCTCCTGTCTCCAAAAGCGTGGCGCCGTTCTCATCGGATGCGAATCCGGAAAGCATTTCCTCCAATCCTTCGTTGCCCGCGCGCGCGTCAAACCCGATGCGCGCGGCCGTCTGCTTGATATAGTCAACGACCCGCTCTACTTCCTTTTCGCTCACGTACGGGCCCTGCATACGCCTGGGCTTGGATGTTTCGGCCGAAACGAACAGCAGGTCTCCGCGGCCGAGCAATTTTTCCGCTCCTGCGCCGTCCAGAATCGTGCGTGAATCGATTTGCGAAGCAACTTGAAACGCAATGCGCGACGTGATGTTCGCCTTGATTAAGCCGGTGATGACTTCCACGGACGGGCGCTGCGTTGAAACGATCAAGTGGATGCCGGTGGCGCGCGCCATCTGCGCGAGGCGGATAATCACTCCTTCCAGTTCCTTGCCGTAGAGAGCCATAAGATCCGCGAGCTCGTCAATCACAATGACGATGAGCGGCAGGATATCCTCCGGCTTGCGTCCCTGTTTTGCGTTGTACGAATTGATGTCGCGCGACTTTTCCTGCAACAGCATGTCGTAGCGGCGATCCATTTCCGATACCGCCCATTTGAGCGCGAGAATGGCGCGCTTGCCTTCGATGATTACCGGACTCAAAAGATACGGCGTATCGTCATATGCGGTAAGTTCGACGCGTTTCGGATCGATGAGAATGAATTTGAGCGCTTGGGGAGGGTTCCGATACATGAGCGACGTCAGAATGTTGTGGATAAAAATTGATTTTCCGGTTCCGGTCGCTCCGGCAACCAGCAAGTGCGGCAGCTTCGCGACATCCGTGAACATCGACGCACCCATCACGTTGCGGCCGAGCGGAATCAAAAGCGGCGCGGATGCGTTCTGGTACTCCACATCCTCGAGAAGCGAGCGCAGGCGCACAGTGCTTGACGATTTATTCGGCACCTCGATGCCGACCAATGCCTGTCCGGGAATCGGCGCCTCGATGCGGATCGGATGCGCTGCCAAAGCAAGCGCAAGATCATTCTGCAACGCAACGATGCGCGCAAGCTTCACGCCTTGAGCCGGTTTGAGCGTATACTGCGTCACGGTCGGCCCGGTGTTAATGGATCCCATTTCAACCGGAATGCCGAAGTCCTCGAGCGTGCGCTGGATAATCTGCGCATTCACGCGGATATCACCTGCGCTCGGCTTTGCTCCGTCGGTTTCCAAAAGATCGAGCGGCGGGAATTCCCATGCGCCGGAAAACACCGGCCTTGCCTGTTTCGCGGGCTTGCGCAACACCGGGCGTTCAGCATCTTTGCGCGGATCAGGAATCGGTTCATCCTGCTTCGCGCGCGGCGGCTGTTCCTGATTCTGCGCTTCACTAGGAGCTGGTTTGCGCGCAGAATGCTTTTCTTTAGAATCCTGGCCAGAACGGGCGATGCGTTCGCGCCATTCATCGAAAAATTCCTGAATGAGTTCCCAAAAATCGATCAGCGCGCCAATCACGAACAGCGTCGCATACACCACGATGCTCGCCCAAAACCCGAATAAAAGCTTGAGCGATCCGAGCGCGCCGCCGATCACGCCGCCGGAAAACGGAATACCAAGATCGAGAATTGCGAGCGCGGCGAAAAACATGAGCGCAATTCCCACGATCATTGTCACATAGAACACTTCCCGTATTTCTTCGCCGGTTTTCTTTAAAAACAAGAACCCGAGCAAGCCCGTTGCCACGGGAACTAGAACCTTTGCCTCACCGACCAAATATGAAAACAAATCGGCGACAAGCGCGCCCGCTGGGCCGGCGTTTCCCCGGAACGCAAGCACGAGCACGGCCGTTACGCCGAAACACGCGATGCTCGCAATAATGCGCTTCGTATCCTGCGAAAGCCGCATATCGATGCTAGGAAGCAGCGCGCGCAGCGCCTTTGCTTTTTTTGTCCGTGCCATAGCGTTATGTTTGCATTGTAGCGCGCGAGCGAATGCTTTTCAAACACAGCGCCCCCGCCTTTCGGCGGGGGCGCTGGCATCCGATTCACCGTCTGCACGCTATTTGGTTTTGCGCGTTTGGTAACCGGTTCCCGCAGGAATCATTTTCCCGATGATCACATTCTCTTTGAGCCCGCGCAGCGAATCCTCTCTGCCTTCGATGACCGCATCGATGAGCACCCGCGAGGTATGCTGGAACGACGCTGCAGCGAGAAATCCTTCCGCGGAAAGCGCGACCTTGCTGATACCCATGACCAGCTGCACGGCGCGCGCCGGTCGCTTCTTTGCCGTGCGCAACCCGTCGTTCACGGAGAAAAAGCGCGAACGGTCAACAACTTCTCCGGGCAGGAACTGCGAATCGCCCGCTTCCGCGATGCGCACGCGATGGAACATCTGGCGCACGAACACTTCCACGTGCTTGTCGTTCACGTCCGATCCCGCAAGATTGTAAATGCGCTTCACTTCGCGGATGATATACTCTTCCGCGGCGCGTTTACCCAAGAGCCGGAGGATTTCCTTAATATCCAAGTTTCCTTCGGAAAGCCGCTGTCCGGTGCGCACCCGATCTCCCTTCTTGACGAGAGCGCCCAGCGAACTCGCGATCGTGTATTCGTCGACGCCTTTTTTACGCGCCCGGGATTTTTGCTCTGCCTGGCCTTCCGCGACTTTCACCGTAATAATCTTCTGCATTCCGTAGTCTGCAACGTCTTCGACAACGCCGTCGCGCTTCGCAAGCGCACCTTTGCCTTTTGGTTCGTGCAATTCGAAAATTTCTTCCACGCGGGGCAACCCCTGCGTGATGTCCGGAGCAACTGCCGCGCCGCCGGTATGGAATGTTTTAAGCGTCAGCTGCGTGCCGGGTTCGCCGATAGACTGCGCGGCAACCACGCCGACCGCCTGGCCGAGCTCAACCATACGCTCATAGCCAAGATCATATCCGTAGCATTTCCGGCATACGCCGAAACGCGTCTTGCACGACGTTATTGCGCGGATGCGCGCTTCCTCAATGTGCGCCAGTTCCAGCTTCTTGATCGCATCCACATCGAAGACATCGCCTGCCGCGACGAGTATTTTTCTGCCGTCTTTGACATCCTGCGCGGCGACTCTGCCAAAAATGCGCTGCAGGAAATTTTCCCCGATGAGCTGCGACTGCGCTTTAGTCACGAGCTTGCCTGTTTGATCGCCGCAATCGTCTTCGCGCACCACCATGTCCTGCGCAACATCCACGAGTCTGCGCGTCAGATATCCTGCGTGCGCGGTGCGCAGCGCGGTATCGACAAGTCCTTTGCGCGATCCGTGCACTGCGTTGAAATATTCAAGCGGGTTTAATCCTTCCTTGTACGACGATTCCACCGGCACTTCGATGGTCCTGCCGGCAGGATCCATAACCAGACCTTTCATGGCAGTCATCTGCTTGATGTTTTCCGCATTGCCACGCGCGCCTGATTGTACAAACGTATACACCGGGCCGGTCAACGGCAGCGTCTCGAAGAGCTTTGCCTTGAGCCGTTCTTCCACTTCGGTCCATACTTTCACGATTTTCGTATATCGCTCGTCTTCGGAAATCAGACCTTCCAGGTATTGCGTATAAATCTGATCCACTTCATCGCGCGCCGCCTGCACAATCTGGCGCTTGTCCTGCGGGATCATCAGATCGCCCATACCCCACGAAAGTCCTGAACGCATCGCGTATTCGTATCCCAAAGATTTGAGCGCATCCAGAACTTCTCCGGTCCGTTCGATACCCGAAAAACGCACAAGTTCGGAAATGAGTTTGCCCAACGTTTTGGTCGCTTTACTGTCGATCACGGTATTCGCGAATGGAAAATCCGCGGGCAGCATACTGTTGAAAATAATCCTTCCGGGCGTTGTTTCGATGAATTTCCCCTCAAGGGATGCGAACTTCGGATCCGCGCGGTCAACCATGATCCGCACCATTTCCTGCAATTGAATCAAACCGATCGAGTGCGCATACAGCGTTTCGGCAATGCTCGCGAACGAACGCTTTACTTCCTGCGCCTGTTCGAGCGTGCGCGTCAGCCAGAACAAACCGAGCACAATATCCTTGGTCGGCTCCACAATCGGCTTGCCGGTTGCGGGCTTGAGCAGGTTATGATTCGCTGCCATGATTGTATGCGCTTCTTCCTGCGCTTCTTCGGAAAGCGGCAGGTGCACCGCCATCTGGTCCCCGTCGAAGTCCGCGTTGAACGCGGTGCACACGAGCGGATGCACCCGCACCGCAATGCCTTCGATGAGCACCGGTTGAAATGCCTGCATGGACAAACGGTGAAGCGTGGGGGCGCGGTTCAAAAGCACGTATTTGCCCGACACCACTTCTTCAAGAATCTCCCATACCACCGGATTCAAATCATCCACCATGTGCGACGCCATTTTGATATTGTGCGCAAGCTCGCGCGCGATGAGCTCGCGAATCACGAACGGCTTAAAAATCTCCAGCGCCATCTTCTTGGGAATGCCGCACTGATGCAACTTGAGGTTTGGGCCGATGACGATAACCGATCTGCCGGAGTAATCCACCCGCTTGCCCAAAAGATTCTGGCGGAACCTGCCTTGTTTTCCTTTCAGAATGTCTGCAAGCGATCGGAGCGGCCTGCGCGACAATGACATCGCAACCTGCTGCACGCCTTGGGTTTTGCGCGCGGAATTGTCGATGAGCGCGTCAACCGCTTCCTGAAGCATGCGCTTTTCGTTCCTGATGATGACTTCCGGCGAGTGCAATTCGATGAGGCGCTTCAAGCGGTTGTTTCGATTGATGATTCTGCGATACAGGTCGTTGAGATCGGAGGAGGCATACCGTCCTCCGTCCAGCTGCACCATGGGGCGCAGATCGGGCGGCAACACCGGCAGCACGTTGAAAAACATCGACGATGGCTTCACCCCGGAGTGAAGGAACGATTTCAAGAGTTTGATGCGCTGCAAGATTTTCTTGCGCGCCTGCACGCCGCTTTTCTGCACGTCGCGCGCCAGCTGGCGGAATTGTTTTTTTAAATCCAGCTCTTCAAGCATGCGCACAATCGGTTCGGATCCGGTTTGCGCTTCGAAAATATGCCCGTAGCGCATAGCAAGGTGCTGGTACTCGATTTCCGTGACGACTTTCTTGGGAACCAAACCGGTCAACTCGAGCTTCGCGCGCGTAAACGACGCCTCGAACGCTTCGGACGCCTCATTCTGTTTTCCTGCGAACGCCTTTGCTTTCGTATGATATTCCTGCTCCAGATCGCGCAGCACTTTTTTCTTTTCTTCTTCATCTACGCTCGTAACGATATACCCTGTGTAATACACGACGCGTTCAAGCTGCTGCTGCGGGATATCGAGCAACAAGCCGATGCGCGACGGAATGCCGCGCAAAAACCAGATATGCACGCACGGCGACGCAAGGGTAATGTGACCCATGCGCTCCCTGCGCACGATGGATTTCGTCACCTCAACGCCGCACCGATCGCATACCACGCCTTTGAAGCGCATTTTCTTATATTTGCCGCAATAGCATTCATAATCCTTCGTGGGGCCGAAAATCCGTTCGGAGAACAAACCGTCTTTTTCCGGGCGCTGGGTGCGATAGTTGATGGTTTCCGGCTTGGTCACTTCGCCGAACGACCACGCAAGAATGTCTTCGGCGGACGCCAGATGCACTTGCATGGAATCGAAATCGTACACGTCGATGAGATTCACGTGCTTGTGCGGACGGGTAATCGGTTTTTTGGTTGTTTCTCCTCGCATAGTTTTATATGGATATACCTCGTTGCTTATGATTTTTCGCGCGCGCGTTCCTGGTCATCCGGCCCTTCCTGCTGCATTCCCTGTTCCGTTTCCTGCTGCATTTTCATTTTGTCGAAAATATATTTCACATTTTTCAGGTCCACGGCAAATCCCATTGCTTTCAATTCGCTCACGAGCACCGCGAACGACGCCGGAATATTGGGTTTCTGTATCCTGTTCCCTTTGATCAGAGCTTCATACGTCGCCGCCCTGCCGAACATATCGTCCGACTTGATAGTGAGCACCTCCTGGAGCGTATGCGCAGCGCCGTATCCTTCCAGAGCCCATACCTCCATTTCTCCGAACCGCTGGCCACCGAAACGCGCCTTGCCGCCGAGCGGCTGCTGGGTAATGAGCGAGTACGGGCCGACCGAACGCATATGGATTTTATCTTCCACCATGTGCGAAAGTTTCATCAGATAAATGTATCCCACGGTCACATTCGTGCCGAGCATCGCGCCGGTTTTGCCGTCAAAGAGCGTGGTCTGGCCGTGTTCCGGCAACCCTGCTTTTTTCAACTCCTGTTTGATATCGGATTCAGTCGCGCCGTTGAATACCGGCGTTACTGCGCGGTATCCCAAGGTACGGGCAGCCAGCCCAAGATGCGTTTCCAGAATCTGCCCGATGTTCATGCGCGACACCACGCCCAGCGGATTGAGCACCACATCAACCGAGCGGCCATCGGCAAGATAGGGCATATCCTCTTCCGGCACGATGATGGAAACAACCCCCTTGTTGCCGTGCCGTCCTGCAAATTTGTCGCCGACGGTTACTTTGCGCAGCTCCGCGATTTCAACCTGGATGCGCTTGATCACGCCTGCCGGCAGCTTGTCGCCGCGCTCGCGCGAAAACACTTTGATGCCGATGACCCTGCCTCTGCGGCCGTGTTCCAAACGCAAGGATGTGTCTTTCACTTCTTTCGCCTTTTCGCCGAAAATGGCCCGGAGCAATTTTTCCTCGGCAGTCAGCTCCGCTTCTCCGCGCGGAGTGATTTTGCCCA
The DNA here is from genome assembly GCA_027310425.1 of bacterium. GTDB lineage: Bacteria > Patescibacteriota > Minisyncoccia > UBA6257 > Brennerbacteraceae > JAKALE01. The sequence goes on from DAIDAW010000010.1 coordinate 12,534, forward strand.
CAAGGATATCGTTTGCCTCGACTTCCGCGCCGATGCGCACGATGCCTTCCTCGTCAAGATTGCGCAGCCGCTCTTCGCTGACGTTCGGAATATCCGGCGTAGTCTGTTCGGACCCAAGTTTCGTCTCGCGCACGTCGACGGTGAACTCGTGGATATGGATGGATGAAAACCTGTCGTCTTTGACCAAGCGTTCGGACAAGATCACCGCGTCTTCGAAGTTGTAGCCGCCCCACGGCACGAACGCGACGAGCAGATTCTGCCCGAGCGAAAGCACGCCCTGGTCAGTCGATTCGCCGTCCGCAAGCACGTCGCCCCGCTTCACGTTCTTTCCTTTTGCGACAACCGAATGTTGGTTGATACACGTATACTGATTCGTCCGGTAAAACTTGCTCAAATGGTATGTTTTAAGCCCGAGCGCGCGGTCTTCGTACTTAATAGTGATATGCTCGCTATCCGCTTCGGTTACTATACCCGATCCTTCGGCAGCAATAATCTGTCCTGAATCGCGCGCAGCGCGCTCTTCGAATCCGGTTCCCACAAGCGGCGCTTGAGGCCTCACACAGGGCACTGCCTGGCGCTGCATATTCGATCCCATCAACGCGCGGTTGGCGTCGGTATTCTCCAAGAACGGGATAAGGCCTGCAGCGACAGAAACGAGCTGTTGCGGGGAAAAATCAATAAAATCAACCTCTTCTGGCGGCACAATCACCACGTCGCCTTTATATCTAACCTTCACCTGCTTTTCCGCAATGACGCCGTCATCAGTCCGCGCAGTCGTTCCGTGCGCTATTTTGAACGCATCGCTCACGTACGCATCCAGCCACACGACCTCGGACGTTATCTTGCCGTTTTTTACGCGGCAGTGCGGCGTTTCAACAAACCCGAGCGGATTCACTCTGCTCTGGCACGCAAGATGCGCAACCAGGCCGATATTCTGGCCTTCTGGAGTTTCAATCGGGCAGATGCGGCCGTAATGGCTCATATGCACGTCGCGCACTTCGAATCCCGCGCGCTCGCGCTTGAGTCCGCCCGGACCCATGCCGGAAATGCGGCGCTTGTGCTCCAGCTGCGACAGCGGATTGGTCTGTTCCGTGTATTGCGAAAGCTGGGATTCGGACCCTGACAAGAACTTCTTCACCACGTCGATGAGCGAGCGCGGCATCACGAGCTGCGCAGGGCTCGCGGTTGCAACGTCCACCATAGACATGCGGTCCTGAATAATGCGGCGCATTCTGCCCATGCCGACTATCATACGATCCCGAAGCATTTCGCCGACTGATTTGATTCTTCGGTTTCCCAGATGATCCACGTCGTCCGGAATCGCGCCTGAATCGCTGTTGAGTCGGATGATTTCATGAACGACCGCCACGAGATCTTTTTGCGACAGTAAACGATCCTGGGGCACATACGGCTTGAGCGTCTGTTCGCCGAACAAGCGCTGGTTCATCTTGAATCTGCCGACTTCGCCCAAATCGTAGCGTTCCGTCTTCTTAAACAAGGCGTCCACGTACGCGTGCGCGTTGTCGAACACCGCAAGTTCTCCGGGCCGCATGCGCTTGTAAATTTCCACATACGCGTGCTGCGCATCCTTTGCCGCGTCATGGGCAATAGTTTTTTCAATAGAATGCGACGCGGCATCAACGCCCTGGAATGCTTTAAGAATCTGTTCATTGGTTTCGAGGCCGAATACGCGCAAAAGCGATGTCACCGGCACGCGGCGCTTCTTGTCTATTTTAACCCCGATCGTTCCCTGCAAATCAGTATCGAATTCAAGCCAGGAGCCGCGCTGAGGCAGGATTTTCGCGCCGAACAGATTCTGCGATTTCGCCTTGCCGGAAATGAAATACACGCCCGCGGAACGGATGAGCTGCGAAATGACCACGCGCTCCACGCCGTTCACGATAAATGTTCCTTTCGACGTGAGTACGGGAAAATCACCCAGGTAAATCTCCTGTTCTTTGACTTCCTGCGTGCGCTTGTTCACGAGCCGCACCATCACGCGGAACGCGGCCTCGTACGTGAGGCCGTTTTTGCGGCTGGTAATCTCGTCAATCTTGGGTTCGTCCAACCAGTATTTCCCGAACGAAAGTTCGAAATCCTTGCCGGTATAGTCCTTGATCGGCGAATACTCGTCGAATACGTCGCGGATACCCTTGTCGAGAAGCCACTGGAACGAATCGAATACAATCTTATTAAGCGGCGGCAGGTCCGCGATGTTCTGTTTTTGATGGGTAAAGATTTTGACCGGGCTGGTTGACATAGATACCATCGGCGACGCAAAACACGAAACCTCTTCCAGGCAGAGAGGAATAGGCGCGGTGCGTGCGGTTATGTTTTATCGGAAGATATAATAGGTTTGCATTACTTCACGATGCGGTTATCGGTGAGTAATCGCGCCATCGCGCTTCCTTGAGCGAGCGCAATGGCCTCTTGAGTATGCAAAGAATGCGCTGCCTGAAGATCGGGCCGAAAACGAATCGATTCGATATCCGAGAAATCTATTGTACGCATTTTCAAAAAATTGTCAAGCAAAAACAGCAGGTCTTTTCCTTGCTCAAACTCTTCCCGATGGGTTGCGAGGTGCGTTTGGATGCGCACGTGCATACTCCAGTATACGCCCTGCGGCGCGAAAAAAGCAAGGTTGCGTTTTCCCGTGCCGGCGGGTACACTGGATGCATCACTCATGACCGTATGGAATCGCTTCCTCCCGGCACATCATTTACCCTCTCAAACCAGACAGACGAGCTTCTCAAGGCATCGGATCAGGCGGAATCCGCTTCCGGGGCGCGCCAGTATTCGGCAGACCTCATCCGCGTCTCAAACCTGACCCAAGGCATTGAATTCATATACGAGAAAATCCGCAATGCCCTGGAATACCAGGAGGAAAATCTCTGGCTCAAGAACGCCGTACTCCGGATTCTCAAGCGGCAATTTCTGCACCTCCTGGCGCGCGAATCCATCAGCCGAGACATGATCGAGGAGCTCATCCGGGGCAGGTATCTGGAAAACAACTACTATCCGGAATCGACTGTACACGAGCTCGACGCGATTCTGGAAAAATATCGGGTCGCGCTCGAAGCGTTTGAAACGAGCACCACGCTCACGGAAAACAAAGCGCTCGTGCATGAAGAATGGTTCCTGTCTCTGGCTGCGGTGGAAATCGCGAATTTCTTCCTGCAAAGCTCGCTCAACCGCGCGTACGTGAACTATTTCTGGAAAACCATGGAAGAGCGGCTCGATGTCGCGCCCGGCCTGAGCGGTTCCGAACTTTCCGAGCACATCTATCTTGCCGCGTACCGAAATTTCCTGCAGGCGGACGCAGCCATGGAAGAATACGAATTGTTCCGCATCAAATATCCGCAATGGTTTTCCGGCCCCGATGCTGCGCGCGAGGAAATCGGGAAAAGCCTGATTGCGGTTCAGACGGAACTCCGCGAATCGCTCCAGAATCCCCTGCGCAAAGATCTTGACCGCATTATGAAACAGCGGAGCCTGCTCTTGTTCCTGCTCAAAGACATTCTCGAAAGCGAAAAAGGGCTGGCAAGAAACCTGCTCAACAATCCCGAAGCGCTCGAGCACAAGCTCAAAGCATTGTATGACGAACGCTACTTTGCCGGCCGCAAAAAACTCCAGACCGCCGCCATCCGCGCGCTCATTTTCATCGTGCTTACGAAAATGGTGCTCCTTCTGGTCGGCGAAGTGCCCTACCAGCTCTGGAAAGAAAAAGCGATTGATTACACCGTGCTTGGACTCAATCTGCTCATCCCGCCGTTTATTCTTGTCGCGTCCGCCATGACCATCAAAATGCCGGGCGAAGAGCAGAATTTTCTGCAGATTGTCACGGATTTCGAAAAAATGATACGCCCGGGATCGGGCATGCCGCCGCTCAACACCATCAAACAGCAGCGCAGGCGCATGACAGTCGTTGATATCGGCTTGCAGATTATGTACGGCATCAATATCGTGTTCACCGGCTGGCTCTTGTCGCTGTTTTTCTCGTATTTCAAATTCACCTGGGTCGACTCGCTTATTTTCGTGCTGTTTTTGAGTTTGGTGAGCTTCTTCGCGGTACGGCTGCGCAAAACTGCCAACGAACTCGCGGCAGTGGAGCAGCGCGAACACTTTTTCACCACGCTGGTGGAATTCATCCTGCTGCCCATTATCGATATCGGCAAATGGCTGTCGCGCGCGGTTTCGTCGCTCAATATCGTCGCGTTCGTATTCGACTTTTTGCTCGAAACGCCGTTCAAGCTTATCGTGAAAGTGCTTGAAGAATGGTTTATGTTCATGCGCGAGAGAAAACAAAACCTGTAGTAATAAATAATTGGTAATCGGTAAGTAGTCGGTTGCGCTTTTTCTCCCAATTACCAGTTACTATTTACTAGTTGCCAATTACTTAGTTACTTTTTACCGAACTAACGAAGTGGCGAACTTCGTATTTTTATTTCTGTTGATGGTACAATGGACCTTGCTATGACTGTATTTCCCAAATCATTTCTCTGGGGCGCGGCAACCTCGGCCTATCAGGTTGAGGGCGGCAACCAATGGTCTGACTGGTGGTCCTGGGAGCGGGGCGGCAAGCGCACTGCGGATCACACTACCTCGGGCTCTGCATCTGATTTCTGGAACCAGTACAAACTCTACATCGATCTTGCTCGGCAGGCAGGCATGAATGCTATGCGCATTTCCCTGGAATGGGCGCGCGTGAATCCCGAACCGGGACAATTCAGTGAACGAGCGCTCAAGCATTACGGGGAGATCATCGATTATATGCGCCTCCAGGGCATCGAGCCGGTTGTCACGCTTTGGCATTTCACTCTGCCTCAGTGGCTTGCAGCAAAAGGCGGATGGCTGCACCGCGACAGCGTGAGCCATTTCCTCGCATACGTGAAAACCGCGCACAAGGCTTTGGGCAACAAAGTGCAGTGGTGGATTACGCTCAACGAGCCGAGCGTATACCTGTACGAATCCTATATTCTCGGCGTGTGGCCGCCGGAAAGGACATTCGCGCTCTGGGACGTTACCCGCATCAGAAACCGCCTGGCGCGCGCGCATACACTCGCGTACCGCATCCTCGCAACGCAGCACAATCAAGTCGGCATCGCGGCGAACCTATTCTGGGACACCGGCATGACCAATATTCCGTTCCTGAACCGCATCCTGGAATGGCTCCCGCCCCGGGGCAACGACTGGTCGTTTTTGCATTCCATCAAAAACTCCATGGATTATGTCGGCCTCAATTATTATTTCAAGCAATTCATCAAAATTGGGCTTACGCCGCCGTTCGTGTCGGCGAGCTTTCTCGGGAAAAATCCGAGAACGTCGTCGGATCTGGGCTGGGAAATCGCGCCCCAAGGCATCTACGAAATTTGCAAACGCCTGCACAAAAAATTCGCCCTGCCGATTCTGATAACCGAAAACGGGCTTGCCGACGCCCGGGACGCCAAGCGCACGCAATTCATCAAAGACCACGTCAGTTGGCTTGCGAAGGCAGGGCGCGAAGGAGTAGCGATACTCGGGTATCTGCACTGGGCGCTTGTTGACAATGTCGAATGGCAGCTGGGCAAAAAGCCGCGCTTCGGCCTTATTGCCATGGACTACGAGCGCATGAAGCCGGTTCCGCGCCAAAGCCTGTGGGCGTACAAAAACATCATTGAGGAGTATACCGCGTGAGTATATGGTATAAAGTATGTAGTATAGAGGAAATACAACGGCAAAATCGCTGTGCATGCACAGCGATTTTGCTTTACCAAAAATACTCAAGAGAACTACTCCTTCGCTTTCTTTTTCTGTTCCTTTCCTGTCGGCGCTGCTGTTTTTTCCAAAATGCCGTCGATGAGGCCGTATGCCTTCGCGTCCTGCGGCGACATATAATAATCGCGATCCGTGTCCTTCTCGATCCGGGAAATCGGCTGTCCGGTATGGCGGGCGAGAATCTGGTTGAGCTGATTCTTCATTCTCGACATCTGGCGCGTCTGAATCTCGATATCAGTCACCTGGCCGGTGATGCCCTGCCCCGCGACGTACATCTGGTGGATCAGAATCTCCGAATTCGGCAAAGCAAACCGTTTCCCCTTGGTGCCGGCTGCCAAAAGCACCGACGCCGCGGATGCGGCAACGCCGACGCAAATCGTCTGAATGTCCGGCTTTGCCAGCTGCATTGTATCGTAAATCGCAAGAGCCGCGGGCACCATGCCGCCGGGCGAATTGATATACATGAAAATATCCTTTTCCGGATTTTCGTGCTGCAAATACAGGATCTGCGCGATGACCAGATTCGCAACCTGGTCGTCGATCGGGCCGCCCAAAAACACGATGCGTTCCTTGAGAAGCATCGAAAAAATATCGTACGCGCGCTCGCCGAACTGGGATTTGTCGATTACCATCGGCACGAGCTGGCTGTACGATCCGCCCTCGCCTTCATTTTTGGGCGCGGGCGCAGGATTCCAAAAATTGGGATACTTTTTCATTGGTGAGAATATTCTTAGTATACGAAACGAGCGCGTCGACGTCAATTGATTTCGCCGCTTCTTCGGGGGTTTTGTACTGGAGAAGCGCGCGATCCACTTCCTGCTGCACTTCTTCTTTGGTCGGCTCGAGCGATTCTGTATCGGCAATCGCGCGCAGAATGAGCGCGGAGCGCACGCGCGTGACCGCCTGATCTTTGAATTCCTGCTTCATCTGTTCCTCGGTTTTGCCGATCTGCTTCTGGTATAAAGACCAATCTATGCCGGTTTGCGCAACCGAATGCTCGAGTTCGTGCACCATCATATCCTGTTCGCGGGAGACCAGGGCATCCGGCACATCCATCGTTGCCTGCTTGTCGATCGCGCCCAAAAGCGCCATGCGCCAACGCTGCGTTTCCTTGTCGCGCTCTTCCTGCATCAAACCCTGGCGGATGCTCTGGCGCAACGCATCCATGGTTGGAAATTTCCCCAATGACTGCGCGAATGCGTCATCAAGCGCGGGAGCGCGCACGTCCTGGATATTCTTCACGGTAACGGAGAACTCAACGGTTTTGCCCGCGATGGCTTTGTTCCAATAGTCCTGCGGAACTGCGGCGCTGAATTTTTTTTCAGCTCCTTTCACAAGCCCCGTAATCTGCTCTTCAAACCCTGGGAATACGCGGCCTTCGCCGGTCACGAATGAATAATTCTCCTGCGTTCCATCCTGCAAAGC
>DAIDAW010000011.1 GCA_027310425.1 bacterium
GTTACGACGCGCTTGGAACAGGCAGGCGGTGTCGTGATCGGGAAAACCAATATGGATGCATGGGCGCACGGCTCGAGCACCGAAACTTCGCAGTACGGCCTCACGAAAAATCCGCGCAATCCCGCGCATCTGCCCGGCGGATCGTCCGGCGGCTCCGCTGCCGCGGTTGCGGCGAATATGTGCATTGCTGCGATCGGGTCCGAAACCGCAGGCTCCATCCGGCAGCCTGCCGCGTGGTGCGGCGTCGTCGGGTTGAAGCCCACGTATGGCAGAGTATCGCGCTACGGCGTGGTTGCCATGGGATCGTCGCTTGATTGTCCGGGCCCCATCACGAAGACCGTCGAGGACGGCGCGATGCTTTTGAATGTCATCGCAGGCAATGATCCCAGTGACGGCACGACATCGCCCAAACCGGTGCCCGACTATACCGCATACCTGGGAAAGGGAGTCGCGGGAATGAAAATCGGGATATGTTACATTGATCATCCATATATCAAGACGAAACCGATTGCTCAGGCAGTCCAGGAAGCAGGGCGCGTGTTTAAACAGCTGGGCGCGTCGGTGGAGCAGGTGCAGATTTCCGAAACCTTGGAAAAAGGAAAAATACTCAAGCACGATTACGCGATCGGCGTGTACACCGTGGTGCAGCGCGGAGAAGTATCGAGTAATCTCGGCCGCTACGACGGCGTGCGCTACGGATTCGGCAGAGAGCGATTCGGCGACGAAGCAAAGCGCAGAATTATGCTGGGTACGTTCACGCTCTCGAAAGGATACGCGGACCAGTACTATGTGCGTGCGCAAAAAGTGCGGAGCCTCTACATCAAAAATTTCAAGGAATTGTTTTCCCGCTACGACCTTTTGATTTCGTCGCCGTCGCCGGATTTCGCCCTTCCCGTGGGCGCGTCGGCAGGCGATCCCATGTTCGGCGAATTGCAGGATATGCTTGTGGAACCAAGCTCTCTGGCAGGACTTCCGGGCATCAGCGTGCCGTGCTTCCGGGACGAAAAAACAAATCTGTTTTTGGGATTGAATATTATGGCCGATTATTTTCAGGAAGAAAGAATAATCCAGGCAGCGCACGCGTTTGAGCAAGCGACCGACTGGAATGAGTGGGCACGCACAACCATATGAACACTGTTTCGCAATCCTGGACGCCGATCATCGGCATGGAAATCCACGTGGAATTAAAAACCGCTTCCAAGATGTTTTGCGCATGCGCAAACGATCCCTTCCATGCGGAAAAGCCGAATACGTACACGTGCCCGGTGTGCCTGGGTTTGCCCGGCGCATTGCCGGTTGCGAATAAAAAGGCGATCGAGTATACGATCAAGCTGGGCCTTGCCTTGGGGTGCCGGATCAATCAATTTTCAAAATTCGACCGCAAGCACTATTTTTATCCCGACTTGCCCAAAGGATACCAAATCAGCCAGTACGATATTCCGTTCTGTGTGAACGGCGTGGTGCATACGTCCGAAGGGGACGTGCGCATCCGCAGGGTGCATCTGGAGGAAGACACGGGGAAATTAATGCATCAAACCGTTCATGGCGATGAAATCACGTTGATCGATTTCAACCGGAGCGGCGTGCCGTTGGTGGAAATCGTCACTGAACCCGACATTCATTCAGCAACTCAGGCAAAAGAATACTGCAAAAAGCTGCGCCAGATCGTGCGCTACTTAGGAATCTCCGAATGCGACATGGAGCAGGGTGGCATGCGCCTGGAAGCGAATATTTCGGTAAAAAAAGCGGCTCACGCAAAGCGGCTCACGCAAAGCGCGGATGATGAGCTGCCGAATTACAAAGTCGAATTGAAAAATATCAATTCGTTCCGGTTTTTGGAACGGGGCATTGTATACGACATCAAGCGCCAGATTGCAATCCTCGAACAAGGCGAAACGCCGGTTCAGGAAACGCGTGGGTACAGCGCTCAAAATGACGCTACGTTTACGCAGCGCGTGAAGGAAACCGCCGAGGATTACCGGTACTTTCCCGATCCCGATATTCCTCCCATTGCGATCGACGATGCGTGGCTCGCGGCGATTGCGCAGGATATTCCGGAATTGCCTGACGCGGTGTTTGCGCGCTGGCGCGATGCGTACGGAGTGAAACCTGATTACTCAGAGCTTTTATGCGAAACGCCGGAACATGCCGCATGGTTCGAGGAGTTGTTTGCAGAATTGGCGCAGCGCGCCCTGCCTGCGGATGCGTGCATGAGCGCTTTGGCGAACAAGCGGATCGCGGTTCGCGTGTTCGAAGATTCGTACGAAGCGATCTGCGATGCGCTCGGCCGCATGCTGCATGCGGAAGAAATTCCCGAAGAGGAATTATCCCGCGTTCTCCGCGCGGTTTTAGCCGAGCAACCCAAAGCCGTTGCGGAATATCGATCAGGCAAAGAACAGGCGCTTCAGTTCCTGGTCGGGCAGGTGTTGAAGAAACTCGGCAAAAAAATCAACGTCGCGGATCTCGCAAGCCGCATCAAACAGGAATTAAAAGAAACATCATAAGTATGGGATTCATCGAACGCTATCTTATCCCCACGTCGTCGATTCAGTATTACGCATGGCAGAATATCCAGGATGTATTCGCATCGCAAATTGCCCGAGATATCGTTATAACGCTCAAAGCTTTGAGCTTGCTGGTTTCTTTGGCTTTGGCTGCGGGCATTATCTATTTTCTTATCAAGACGAATTTTGTCGGGTCGAAGGTCTCTAGCGTGAAGAACGTGGTCAATCCGGAACAGGTGCGCAAGAATAAAAAAATCGCCGACATGATCCGGGATGCGCGCGCGCGTTTGAGCCGGGTGAACAGCGAAGAAGATCGAAACGCGGTTATCGAAGCAATCAAGGCGCTCGAGGAGGGTATTCGGCTCTTAGGCAAGGGTTCAGTGTTGTTCCGCGGGGCGGTGGAGCAGATACGCGCATGGAAGGCGACGAGCAGCGGCGAAGTGCTGCGCGCGTACGAGCTGCGTATGCGCATCGTGCATGCGCCGCACGCTTCGCTTACGCACGACGAAGCCTTGGGGGCGGTGGAAATCTGCGAAAAGGCGCTCAAGGATTTGGGATTTGTATAATTTTTACGGTTTCAGAATATCGCCCCGGACACTCGATACGCACCTCGAAACGATGCTTTATCGCGGCGCTGCGGGGTCGGTATAAGGAGAATCCCGACATTGCGGAAATCTTCAAAATGCGCTATAGTGCTTCATTATGTTAACGATTAAGTTAAAACGCATCGGGCGCAAGCATCAGCCGAGTTTTCGCGTGATTGTAACGCCCAGGGGCCAAGGCGGCCCGAAAGGAAAACCGGTGGAAGAGCTTGGATGGATGAACCCGCTTCTGAAGAAATTTTCTTTGAATAAAGAAAGGATCCAGTATTGGATGCAACAGGGCGCACAGCCTTCATCAACGGTCTATAATATGCTTGTCAAATCGGGCATTGTGCAGGGATCAAAAAAGGCAAAGCACAAAGCCGCTGCCGCGCATGAAACGCAGGCGCCAGCCGCCGGCCAGGCAGAGCAGAAGGCGGAATAGGGCCTCCGCAGAACAGGGAACGTCCCCTCCGCGCTTTCATTCCAGCGCGGGGTTGCTTTTTTGCAGCGCTGTGCGATACTGATAGGGATGTTTGGTCCGGGGCACGGAGCCAGACAAAGAGAATTAATTGCATGAGAAGTATGGCAACGAATGACGCTGCATACCAGGAATTTCTGGAATACCTTGTGAAAGGGATTGTCGATTACCCGGAAGCGGTCCATGTCGAGCGAAAGATCGACGAAATGGGCGTGCTGCTGACCTTGAAAGTCCACAAGGATGATATGGGGAAAATCGTTGGTCGCAACGGCGCGACCGCCCGCGCGATCCGCACGCTGTTGCGCATCGTGGGCATCAAATCGAATGCGCGCGTGAACCTCAAGATCGAGGAGCCCGAAGGGTCTACGCATCAGGCGGGTCCGCAAGCCGCGCCTGCGCGCTCGAACGCCCAGCAATCCGTCGACCAGATGGTGGAAGATCTGAAACTGTAAACTTCCAACGTGATGTATGTGCGAAACGCCCCGCGTGCGGGGCGTTTCGCGTGGAACAAAACGCGATGTTTGCTATACTGAGAACAGAGTTGTTTTCATTTGTTTTTCCATCTCGCGGAACGTCTCGGAGGATTCGCGGGCATGGTGTCCGCGCATATCGTTTGTGACGCACCGGGCGTTCCCATCTTCAGCGGATGCGCCGCCCTACGCACTCGCTCGACGACCCTCGCCAACGGCGGGGAACCGAACTCGTCGGGTTGCGGGAGTTACGTCTTAAACGATATGCGCGGACGAGCGAATCCGAGAGCCGAGCGGCGAGCATCGCGCCGGGATGCGAGACCGCGGTTTCGAGAAATGGAAAAACAAATGATATTCACGCTACTATGCGATTCGACATCATCACTATTTTTCCAGAAGCGTTTGAAAGCTACGTGCAAAGCTCGATTATCGGCCGCGCGCTGCGCACGAAGCGCATCAGCGTGCACGCGCATAATCTGCGCCAATGGACCGCGGACAGGCATAAAACCGTTGACGACAAGCCGTACGGCGGCGGCCCGGGCATGGTGATGAAAGTTGAGCCGCTTGCCAAAGCCGTCAAGGCCATAACGGCAAATCGCAGAACGCAGAACGCAAAACGCAAAAAGTCCACGCAGCGCATCATCCTCTTGAGCGCAAAAGGGAAGCTATTTACCCAGCAGCATGCGCGCCGGCTTGCGCGCTTTGACCGTTTGATTTTCATCTGCGGGCATTATGAAGGAGTGGACGAACGCGTGGCAAAGCATATCGCGGACGAAGAACTTTCCATTGGCGAATATGTGCTCACCGGCGGCGAACTGCCGGCGTTGGTAGTTGTGGATGCCGTGACGCGCCTTATTCCCGGCGTATTGGGTAAACAGGAATCCCTTGCGCAGGAATCGTTTTCGATCCCGGGCACGCGCGAATATCCGCACTACACGCGTCCGGAAGTTTTTCGTATGAAAAGCAAAAAGGGAAAGCCGGTGCGCGCCGCAGTCCCCAAAATCCTTCTGTCCGGGGATCATAAAGCCATTGCGCGTTGGCGCAGCACGCACGCGAAATCCGGTAAATCAGCTAGTTGATTTTTAGAGAATATTATGGTATAATTATATATCTATGAAGATTTCCAAATCTATGCTCCGCACACTGCTTAACTTTTTCGTTCCCCGCAAGGAAAACGGGTTCATTCCGCATTCGCTCTCGCTGCGTGCGATTGTCGTATATCTGCTCATCGCAGTATTCATCAAGGCGCTGTCGTTCCTTGCGGGAACTACGGTGCCCGCAACGCGTCTGTTTGCCGATGTGTCATCGCAATTCGTCATCGCGCTCACGAATCAGGAACGCCAGGCGCAGGGCCTCCAGCCGCTCGCGGAAAACCAGTTTCTGGACAAGGCGGCCTGCCAGAAGGCGCAGGATATGGTGCAGAATAAATATTTTGCGCATACGTCGCCGCAAGGCATTGACCCATGGTATTGGTTCCGCCAGGCCGGCTATCAGTACGCGAATGCCGGAGAAAACCTTGCGATTGACTTTTATGAATCCGAGGATCTCATGCGGGCGTGGGTGAATTCTCCGTCGCACCGCAAAAATCTGCTCGGCAATTACAGCGATATCGGATTGTGCGTCCTTCAGGGCAATGTCGAAGGATATGATTCAACAGTCGTCGTGCAGTTTTTCGCGACTCCGAAAGCTTCAGCGCGCGCGCAAAGCATCCCAACTCCCATGCCTTCGCTCAAGCCGTCAGTGTCGCCACGGCCGTCAGCTTCGCGCGCTCCGCTTGCAAATGCGACGCCGGCCCGTTCGCCTGTCGGCCGGCCGATTGTTGAAGGGGCCCTGACCGGACAGCCGAGCCCGCTTGCGAGCGCAAGCGCAACACAGCGCTTTGCCGGAACATCCGGTCAGACAAATGGAATCGCCATGTCTTTACTCAAAGAAAAACCTTTGGCATTCGGAAACGCGTGGGATGCGCTCATGAACCCGTTCTGGCTGTATGCGGGATTCCTCGCATATCTGGTCTCGGTTCTCGCTGTCGGAGCGTTCGCGAGGGCCGCAACGCCGAATCCCAAGGCGCTTGCCGGCGTTGTCGCAGTCATCCTGGTTGTGGTCGGCATGATGTCGTTGCCTTCCACGCCTGATGTGCTCCGCGCCCAGGCGCGGGTGCTGCCGCCGCTCACGACGCAGGTCATTCAATAACCAAGATTTCGAAAACCAATAACCAGGAGATATGAGACAGAATACCTTACTTGATGAAACCGGAGTTTTTGCAAAGTATATCTTCGGCTATACGCTGCTTTTGCTGCCTTTCATGGCTGCGGTTTTTGACGGCAGGGCGCTCGTGGCGCAGGCCAAATGGTACGTGAGCCGCATTGGTTTGCCGAATCAGATTTATGTGATTGCGCCAACGTCGGCCGCGGCAGACAGTGTCGGGGGCAGCGCGCAGAAGGTTTCCATCAATATTTCCGATTACCAGATTCCGGATAATGTTTTTCAGGGCGACGTGCGGGCATTTTTGGTGGTTCCGAAAATCAAAGTCGCAGCGCCGGTAGTGTTTCCGGAAACGATTGACAATAATGAGCTCTTGACGTATCTGGAGCGCGGCGTGATCAAATACCGGGATTCGGACGAAATCGGCAGCCCGGGTACGGCGATTATTCTGGGACACAGCTCCGCGTATCCATGGTACAAAGGCCAGTACGGATCGGTGTTTGCCCTGCTGTCCCAACTGGAAGCAGGAGACCAGTTTTTCGTCAAAACCAAGGATGCGACGTATATTTACCAGGTCAGCGGCAAGAAAATCATCGTGCCCGAGGATTTCAAGCTTGAAACCAAGGACAGCGGCAGCCATATTCTGTTCATCAGCTGCTGGCCGGTGCGGAGCAACAAGTTCCGGATCGTGGTGAGTTCGGATTTGGTGGCGAAGCAATAATCATTGATACTGTTGCGAAAACTATCGATAGTTTGTTTGCTCCTGCGACAAACAACTATCTGTATTCTCGTTCCGACAACCCCCGCCAAAGGCGGGAGGACCGAGCTTGTCGGAATTGCGAGAACTAGTTTTCGCAACGAGTACCAAGGTAGAGAGTAGAAAGAGAAAGCGTCTGCGAAAACTATTTTCAAAAAATAAATGCCGCGCGAGAAAGAGAAGGGGGGGGTCATAAAAGAGGGGTTTAGCTGTCTTTAAACAGGAGAATTGCGTATTGCGGAGTTTAGATGGAGGATATTTATCCTTCAGAACTTTAGCGTAGAAGGATTGACCTTTTATAATCTTTGTGCTATAATAAAAGAAGCTCGTTCAAAAACCAAAAAAAGAAAGGAGGCCGACATGAGCGGCCGAAGTTTTTTGCTCGGTTTAACCGCCGTCCTGGTCGGCGGCGCTGCCATCTTTTTCGGTCTCGCAAAGGGGATTCCGGAGGCCGCAAAAATAGCAGCTGCAGCAACTCCTGTTGCTGCAGCTGGAGAGCAGCAAATTGCCGGGGCATCATTCGTGCCCCGACAACAAGGCCAGGCGGAGACATTTACTTTGTCTCCGCATGATATCAATGGGTTGACCCAGGTGCTTGTCTGGGTTCGGAATAATTTTACAATTCCGGAAATCTGGCAAGCACTTTGGGACGCAGGCATTCGTGTCTGCGTCCTGAATCCCGGCGGCCCCAAGCCGCCGAAGGGGGAGCCGCCAGTGGCGGTAACCCCAGTCCCCACTGTTTGTATCTCTGGGTGTGGGAACGGAAAGCCCGGAGGAGATGGACCATAAACTATTATGGTCCGCAAGAGGAAAGCATTGCTTTCCCCTTGTTATCTGAAAGTTTTGCAAAAGCTTTTAGATAACAGGGAAACCTGAAAAACAACGAACGACTTATGACTAATAACTAATACGACAATACTAATCCTATGAATAACTCAGTGCACCGTTTTATTTTTGCCCTTGTCGCGGTTTTTGCAGCTGCGCTGCTTATGGTTCCTGCAGCGCCGGTATTCGCAACTGCCGGGCATACGACCGTGTCGAATCCGTGCTTCAACTGTCTTCCGAACGATAAGGAAACATTGCGTTTGAAAAACCGCACGAACGGCGACAGCGTGTGGCGCGATCCGATTTCCGCAAAGCCCGGCGACCTCGTGGGATTCAACGTATATTACAACAACTCGTCACAGACCGAATTCGCGCGCAATACCGTCATTACGCTGACTCTTCCCAAGAACGAGCAGACGCGCATCGACACGTATGCAACCGTGAGTTCTGACAATGTGAAGTCCGCGAATGATACGGGCGTCATCAACGTATCCGGATCGGCGAAAGTCGTGCTGCAAAGCCAGGCATACTGGTATCCGAACCAGACAACCGCGAATCCGCAGATTGTGCCGGTTACGTTTGTCGATCAAGGGCCGTTCATCGCAGCCAGCGTGTTTTTGGGCGATATCGGTCCGTGCTATCCGTACCAAGGCCAGGTTATTTTTGAAGGCCAGCTGACTGGCACTGCGCCGAGCCCGACTCCCACGCCGACCTATACGCCGGCTCCGACCCCTACGCCGCTGAGCTACATCAATATTTCCAAGACTGTGCGCAACGTGAATCAGAACACCGCGTTCCTGAACAGCGTGAACGCGAACCAGGGCGAACAGGTGCAGTTTTCCATCAGCGTGAGCGCGTTCGGCACTGTTTCAACCGCGGGCAATGTGCTTGTGCAGGATACGCTGCCGTCGTATCTGACTCTTGTGCCCGGCTCGGTGCGTCTGGATAATCAGTATGTTGCCGATACCGCATTGTTTTATTCAAACCTTGATCTTGGCACGCTTTATCCCGGCCAGACGCGCACCATCCAGTTTTTGGCGAATGTCGCAACCGGCATTCCGCAGGGCACGCAGATTCTCACGAATACCGCCCGGGCATGGAGCAATACCGGCAACACGGTTCAGGCGAGCGCGCAGGTCATTGTAAACGGAACGTCATACGCCAACAGCGTGCTGTCTTTGACCAAGCAGGCGCGCGATCTCGCCATCACAACGTCCAATACCTACTACAGCGATTTGTATACCGTGCCGGGCCGCGATATCGAATTCCAGCTTGTCGTGACGAATCTAGGCAATACGACTGCGACGAACGTAACGGTGCAGGACGCGCTGCCTTCCGGCATGACCTACGATGTGTACAGCACGACGGTCGACAACAGCCAGAATCCTGACGGAATCGTAGCAGGCGGCATCACGATCGGATCGCTTCTGCCGGGACAGACGCGCACCATTCGGTTCCGTGCTTTGGTAGCGCAGACCGGGTATTTCACGCAGAACAGCACGCAACTCGTAAATACCGCGTATACGCGCGCGGACAGCGTGTCGCAGATTCAGGCAACTTCCAATGTGTGGGTAGTGAAGCAGGGACGCGTCTTGGGCGCGGCGACGGTTGATACCGGAGCCAATATTACGGGATTGCTCGCGTTCGGCGGCACCGGATTCGGATCGTTCGCTTTGGGTGCGTACCAGATTGCGCGCAAGCGAATGCTCCGCGCAAAAATCGCTGCACTGCGCGCGATCGCAAAGGTATAACGCGTCTTCGGACTATTCCTTCAAACACCGAGAATACACCTGCTCCTGCGGCGGGCGTTTCTCTGCGTTCTCATTTCAGCAATTTTCGCTTCGCGAAAAGCCAAGCTTGCTGAAATTCCGAAAGCTGTTTTCGGGAATGGTCCGAAGACGCTCAGGGTGGGAATACAGATACGCGCGTATTGTTCTGACCCTGTCGGGACCGTGATGCGCGAATGATCGGTATGTGCGAAATATCAGACAGGACGCACATCTTCCAGAATTTCGTTTTGCGTTCTACAATAGAACCAATGCAACTCGTACGCTGGATTTTCGGCATTGTGTATCGTGTTTGTGTAAAACCGATTTTGTTTTTATTCGACGCCGAGGCGGTGCACGATGCTACGGTTGCGATGGGCGCGCGCATCGGTACTGCCGCAATTGTGCCCGCGCTGTTGCGTTTTCGCCATCCGATGCTTGCGCAGACCATCGACGGCATTGCGTTTGAAAATCCGGTCGGGCTTGCCGCAGGATTTGATTATGACGGGTTGCTCGCGGGTGTGCTGGGGAATGTCGGATTCGGGTTTCACACTGTGGGCACGGTTACCGCGCTGCCGTACGAAGGCAACGCGCGGCCGCGCCTGACGCGTCTGCCTCGTTCGCGCTCGATTCTCGTGAATAAAGGATTCAAATCAAGCGGCGCGCATGCAGTGCGCGCGCGCCTGGATGCCATGAATCTGGCGCGCGAAACCATCGGCATCAGCGTAGGGTCATCCAATGTTCCGGACATTGATACGCCGGAGAAAGCGATCGCTGATTATCAGGAAACATTTCTGCTTTTTAAGGATCGCGCGTACGTGAAGTATTTCGAACTTAACATCAGCTGCCCGAATACGCGTCTTGCGCAGCCGTTTGCCAATCCGGACCGATTCCGCGAGTTGGCGCAGGCAGTCGCGGGTCTTGGCGTGCGCCAGCCGATATGGGTAAAGATGCCCAGCGAGCATGGATGGGACGATACCAGAAAACTGATGGAGAGCGCGCTTGAATATCAGATACATACATTCATTTTTTCAAATCTGGCGCATACCAGGGAAGGAGCCGGCTTGAATCCTCAGGAATATGCGCGCATTGCTTCTTTGGGCGGCGGACTGTCCGGCAAGCCGGCGCAGCGGTATTCCGATGACGCAATCGCGCGCGCATTCCGTGCGTACGGGGACAAGGTTGTGCTCGTCGGGTGCGGCGGTATTTTTTCCGCCCGGGACGCGTATCGCAAGATCCGCGCGGGCGCCCGTCTGGTACAATTGATTACCGGTATGATTTATCAGGGTCCGCAGCTCATCGGACAAATAAATGAACAATTGGTTGCTTTGGCGCGGCGCGACGGCTATGCATCGCTTGCCGGCGCTGTCGGCTCCGCAGGATAACGTTTCGTATGGTTTGGATTATTGAATTCTTCAGCGGCTTCATTTCAATGCTTTTGTGGATTCCGCTCGGCATTGCGGCGTTCACGCTTCAGGTTCTTGCGCCTGCGCTGCGCATCCAGACGGCCGGCATGCAAGAGCCGGGCATTGTATTTTCCATCAAGCAAGCCGAAAGTTTCAATCTCGATCCGTACCGGACCTACGAAGCAATTCTGGACGAACTGCATCCGAAATACGTGCGTTTGATCGCGTATTGGGATCGCATTGAAAAACAGCAGGGCGTGTATGATTTTTCCGAATTCGATCGGTACGTGAAAAAATCCGAGCAGGCCGGCGTGCGCCTTACGCTCATTGCCGGCAGGAAAGTGCCGCGCTGGCCCGAATGCCATATTCCCGCATGGGCGGCAGGCTTGTCCGCGCAAGAACAAAACCAGGCGCTTCAGGCCTATCTATCCGCGTTCGTCCAGCAATACCGCGCATCCGGAGCGGTGGAACTGTGGCAGGTGGAAAACGAGCCGTTCCTGAATTTCGGGCCGTGCGATTTCAGCCGCGAAGTGCGCGACGTCGCGTCCGAAGTCGGAGTCGTGCGTTCTTTGGATGCGCGGCCGGTGCTCGTGACCGCGAGCGGAGAACTCGACACGTGGCTGCGCGCATTTCTCACCGGAGACCAGGTTGGCGTGTCGCTTTACCGAAGATTTTTCGTCACGACGCCGTGGTTCCGGTTCGGCCTTCAGTATCCGCTTGCGCCGCTGTTTTATAAATTGAAAGGAGCGTTGTTGCAGACCGTGTTTCCCGGCAAACGACTCATGGTGACCGAGCTGCAGCTGGAGCCATGGCTGCCCCAGAGCATTGTTTCGACGCCGCTCAAGCAGCAATTCAAGGAATTGCCGTTTTCCCAATTCCAGAATTATATTTCGTATGCGAGGCAGACTGGCATCCCGCGGATATATTTATGGGGCGGAGAATGGTGGTACTGGCTCAAAGAGCGCAATTATCCGGAATATTGGAACTATGTTCGTACGGCTGTTTTTGCGCATTAAAGATTTTATAACCCGCGCTTCGCATAAAGCTGCGGATCGGCTCATTTTTGCCGCGCTTGCGCTTCTTGGATTCGGACTTTTGTTTGTGATTGCATGGTATGCGGGCGCGGCCAAGATAGCCGGCGTCATCAGCGCGGTGCCGCTTTGGCAATTCGCGTCGCTGTTCGGTTTTGCCATCGTCGTGTATGCGATTGCCACGATGCGCTGGCTTTTGATTCTGCGCGGTTACGGCTACACGATTCCGTTCTTTCGCGTTTTTTTCATGCTGTTCAAGGCAGCAACGGTATCGTTGGTGTTCCCGTCATTCGAAATTTCCGGGGAGACATATAAGGCGTTCCAGCTGCAGAAATTCGGCGTGTCGAAACCGGCGGCATTTGCGGCCGTATTCTTTGAATTTTTCACCATATTTCTTGTGAACGCCGCAGGCGGACTCGTCGTGCTTGCGTTTATCATGGTGCAGGGATGGCGGACATTTTCTCTCGTCGGATTCGCGTCTACGATTCTGTTCGCCGGCGCCGCTTTGTTTTTGTTCAAGAAATTTTCGCGCCAGGGATGGTTTACCGCGATGGTGAAAAGATCAATTCCGCTTCAGGATGAGGACGTGGAAGCGGTCGGGCTTTTCGATTACGGGATTTCTTTTTTTCTACACGAATCGCGCCGCTATCTTATCGCGGCAGCTCTGGTTACGGTTGCAGGGTTTTCCTGGGAAATCGCGCAGATCGGATTCGTTGCGCGGTTTTTGGGCATTCCCACCGATGCGCTTACTGTCGCAGTGCTCTACATAGGAGTCGGATTATTCAACAGTATGCCGGTGTTCGGCGGACTCGGGTTCGGCGAAGCGGGCGCGTTTTTCGCCGGCGCGTCGGTTGGCGTGGGGGATGCGCAGAGTTTGGCGTTGATGTTTTTGCTGCGTGTGCGCCAGCTTTTCGTGCTTGCGCTCGGCGCACTGTATTTCATCCGTGACGCGCTTTCTTCCGTAGTCCGGCGATCCCGCGGATGATTACGCGGCTGCGCGCGCGCGTTCCGGATTCTGGAAAAATCTGCGGATGGTTTTGAGCACAATGCTTATGTCCAGCGCGAAGGATCGGTGTTTGAGGTAGTAGAAGTCGTATTGCAGCTTTTCTTTTGCGTCGGCAGTAGATGCGCCGTACGGATAATTGATTTGCGCCCAACCGGTGATGCCGGGTGTGACAAGATGGCGCAGGGGATAGAACGGGATTGCGCGGGCGAGTTCCGCAACGAATTCCGGGCGTTCTGGACGCGGTCCGACGAACGAGAGTTCGCCTCGCGCGATATTGATGAGCTGCGGCAATTCGTCCAGATGCGTGGCGCGCAGGAGCGCACCGACGCGCGTGACGCGCGGGTCGCGTTCGAGCGCCCATTGCGGGCCGTACGGTTCCGCATTCTGCCGCATGGTTCTAAATTTATACAGCATAAATAAGGATCCGTGCTTACCGACTCGTTTCTGCGCATACAGTGCCGGACCGAAAGAAGTCAACTTGATGACAAGGGCGAACAGCGCGAAAAACGGCAGGAGCGCCGCGAATAGAAGAAGGGCAAGGAATTTTTCCCCGATTATTCTGAATGCATTGAGCATCGGCGGCGTGCGCCGGATGACATTGTTTAAAATCCAGATTGCCGAGACTGATTCCAGCGAGATTTTTCCTATTTTTTGTTCGTAAAAATTCGCGGGGTCGTAAAAATTCAAATTGAGCGCGGTCAGATTGGTGAGCACCGGATAGAGATCCCGCGAAAAAAACGCATCCGTGCTTACGATAGTTTCGATTCCTTCTTCCCGCACGATGCGCGAAAATGCTTCTGCGGACGGCGGAGGTTCCTGGAGCGCGAATGTTTTAAATCCGTATTCCGGATGCTGGGCGAGAAACGTCGCGAGCGCGGCGAGTTCCGGCGCGGAGCCGATGATGAGTGCGCGTTCGATCAGGCGTTTCGCGAGGATCGATTCGGCGATGCTGCGCCACGCGATGAAAAACGTTCCGAACAAAAGCCAGAACAGGACGAGCGAGCCGCGCGGAGAAACAGCTGTTCCCGGGAGCCGTCCATAGAAGTAGAACGCGCCCGCGGATACGGCAATGAATATGCCGAATGCCGCGATGCTGGCGACGAGCCAATCGTATTTGCGTGATCCGTATACCGCGCGCTGGTAAAGCTGCATGCTGTACGCAATGACCGCAAAGGCAATGAACAGCGCCGCGAACGGCAGCGCATTAGCTATGATGAACCCGGGCGTCAGATCCGTTCCCCAGCGGATAGCGAGCATTATGGCAAAGCTGAACCAATAGGAGCACGCGTCGCCGGCGAAGAGGAAAAGTTTCTTTTTCATGATTCTCGTATTGTAAAACATCTCGCCATATGAGACAATGAGGGGGTATCCGGCAATTTTCGCATATGATTCCCGTTCTTATCATTGGTTCGTCCGCGGCAGGCGCGTCAGCTGCGCTGTATTTGGCGCGCAGAAATGTGAAATATGCGATCGTGGGATCTGATTTCGGCGGCGAAATGGCGCTGTCGGGTGAAGTCGGGAATTATCCCGGGTTTGGCCAGACGAATGGCGTCGAGCTCGCGGATAAATTTCTGGCGCATCTGAAATCGTACGGCGCGGAACCTGAACTCGGCGTACGCATCACGTCCCTTCGCAGGACGGAATCGGGATTTCTTGTCCAGGGGTGGCGCGATACGCCGGAGCAGCTGGTATCGTATGAAACGCAAAGCGTAATCATCGCCACGGGATCGCACCCGCGCGAACTCGGCGTGCCCGGGGAAAAAGAATTCCGCGGCAAAGGCGTCAGCTATTGTACGGTCTGCGACGGCCCGCTCTACCGCGGAAAAACGACCATTACGATCGGCGGCGGGGATTCTGCCAGTGAATCCGGCATTATGATGAATGATATTGCGGCGCATGTATACGTGTTGACGAAAAATCAGGATATGGGAGGCGATGCGTCGCTCGTTGCGCGGCTCAAAGCGGGTAAGAACACGACCGTGATTCCGAATGCTTTTACTACGCGCATCGTCGGCTCTGAATTCGCAACTGGCGTGGAATACAAGGATGCGGCGTCCGGCGAGATAAAAACCATCCAGGCGGACGGCGTATTCATCCACATCGGCATGATTCCCAACGCTGATTTCGTTGTGCCCGAACTCGCGCGCAGCGCGCAGGGGGAAATCAAAGTTGATGCGCTCTGCAAAACGAATATCCCCGGCGTGTTCGCTGCAGGGGATGTTACCGACATACCGTACAAACAGATTGGTGTTGCGGTCGGGCAGGGCATCAGCGCAGCGTTGTCATGCGTCGACTACTTGAATAAACAAGCTTTCCAATAACCAATATTCAGAATTCAAATAACCAATGGTTATTTTTATTTTGGTTTTTGGCGCGTATGAAATTAGCCGTTGTTCTTGATAATATCCGGAGCGCGCATAATGTCGGATCGATTTTCCGCACTGCCGATGCGCTCGGCGTTGAAAAACTATATCTGTGCGGCATTACGCCAAAACCAGGGGGCGCAGGCGTTTTGGCAACGTCCCGAGCGAGCCGTGATATCGCAAAAACCGCTTTGGGCGCGGAAAAAACCGTTGTGTGGGAATATTGCAGGCGGTTCGCGGACGCAGTGAAAAAGCTGCGCTGCGAAGGATTTTGCATTCTCGCGCTAGAGCAGGATACAAAAGCAGTTGATATCAGAAACTTCAAACTCAAAAAGCAATCTGCGGCAGCCGGAAAATCGGAATTGCGGATAGCCCTGGTGCTTGGTCCGGAAGTTGCAGGATTGCCGCACCGCGCCCTCGCGCTTTGTGATACAATAGTTCAGATTCCGATGTTCGGCGCGAAAGAATCGCTGAATGTAAGTGTGGCGTTCGGCGTCGCTGGATATTGGATGAAATTCGGTTCGTTTTCATCATAGTGCTCCGCACGTTGAAAATACGATTTGGTTTGTTTCGGAAATCTTCACGCAGCATATATAGCCTGCTAATTTTCTTACAAACCAAAGGTATTTTCTCACGCGCTCCGCAAATGATTCAAACGAACTCAAATTTCATAAAGAGAAAATTGATTTTCAAGAACAAAACTTCAGCTTGAGCAGAGAAGTTTAAAAATTGTCCTCGAAAGGCGTATCCGCCTCGGGCGTAAAAATTAATATTCAAAAATTCATTTATGACACAACCGCTGCGCGTTGCGATTAACGGGTTCGGTCGGATCGGCAGATTGACGGTGCGCCTCGCCTGGGGCGACCCTGATTTCGAGTTCGTCATCATCAATGATTTGGGCGATGCGCATAACCTTGCGTATCTTCTGCAGCACGATTCCGTGTACCGCGCATACGATACCAAGGTGGAAATCGTCGAACAGGAACAGCAGTTTTCAAAAACAAAAAGCAGCAGTCAAGTGTCAATAGGCGGGAAAGCGGTAACGTTCATTTCCGAAAAAGACCCTGCGAACCTGCCGTGGAAAGAATTGAATATCGATCTCGTGGTTGAATCAACCGGCGCATTCGAGTCGTACGAGAAGGCGAAAGCGCATCTGGATGCAGGGGCGAAGCGCGTGCTCATTTCCGCTCCCGCGAAAGATGAAGACGGCGCGTTAGGAAAAACCGTGCTCATGGGCGTCAATGAAGACGACTTAAAAACGTGTTTGATTTCTTCGAACGGATCGTGCACGACCAACTCCGGCCATCCAGTCATCACAGTGCTCAACGAAAAGCTTGGTATTAAAAAAGCGATGCTGTCCACGATCCACGGCGTGACTGCAACGCAGAATATCGTGGACGGTCCGGTGAAGGGAAGCGACTATCGGCGCGGCAGGTCCGGGCCGTACAATATCGTGCCCTCGACCACCGGCGCGGCGATTGCCGTGACGCGCGCGGTCAAAGAATTGGCAGGACGGTTCGATGGCACGGCGTTTCGCGTGCCGGTGATTGCCGGTTCGGTTTCCAGCATCACGATGCTTGCAAGCCGTCCGACAACCGCGCAGGAAGTGAATCAGATGCTGCGCGACGCCTCTCACGAGCCGCGCTGGGAAAAGGTTTTGAACGTATCAGACGAACAGCTCGTGTCTACGGATATTATCGGCAAGGAATACGGCGCGATTGTGGATTCTTTGCTGACCAAAGTCGTGGATGGCGACCTGGTCAACGTGCTGTCCTGGTACGACAACGAAATGGGGTATACGCGCACGCTCGTGGAGCACATGAGAAAAATCAAAGAGGTGCTGTAAAAGTATGAAAATTTCAATTTTTTTACCTCAGGCGCTTTTTTCTGCAGAACTTCAAAATAAACTTTCTTTGCTGGGGGGGGTGGTATACATCCCAGAGCGGAAAGAATATTCGCTTGACCAACTATTGCAGATTGCAGCTGATTCTGACATTATCGGCATCGATCCCGATGCGTTCGGCGGTTTTGAAAAAGCGCGCGGACCTTTGATGAAGGTTATTGAATCATTACCGAATCTGAACGGGATATCATTATCAACAACATCATTTGGCTGGATTGATTTGGAGTATTGCAAAAAACGGAATTTGCCAGTTTCAAATATTCCCGGATATTCGCGGGAATCGGTTGCAGAACATGCGCTCGCATTATTACTATGCGTTGCAAAACGCATCATCGTATCTGACCGGAGAACGCAACGCGGAGAATATAAGATGGAAATGGGGTTTGAATTAAAAGGAAAAACATTAGGAATCATTGGATTAGGAAATATTGGTAGCAGGGTAGCGGAATTGGGTTTAGGTGTTGGAATGAGAGTGATTGCATACAATCGGACCCCAACATCTCAATCGGGCGTTGAAATGAAAACATTGGATGAAGTTTTGCAAGAATCAGATGCGATTTCTCTGAACGCCACCCATGAATCTGGAAATACGAATATGATCGCAAAAGAGCAGATAATAAAAATGAAAAACGGCGTTATTGTGGTGAATACAGTCGATCGTGAATTGGTGAATGAGCAGGATATGGCAGATGCGATTAAGTCCGAGAAAATATATGGGTATGCGTACGAAGCAGAGGATTTGGAGCATACTCCGTTAGCTGGGCTTGAAAATGCAATAGGTATCAAAGGATTTGCCTGGTATACAAAGGAAGCATTGGAAAATCTTAATAGGATTTTCGTAGATAACATAGAACATATAGCAAAAGGTATGCCTCAGAACCTTGTGAATTCATAGCCATACTTCCTTCATGCAAAAGCGCTCCGGTTTTCGGAGCGCTTTTGGGTTGGGGTTTTGTTACGGCCGCGATGTTCTCATCCGCGGGCGTTGGGCGTCAACGCGATCAGCGGGTATATTAGGGACAAAGTAATCCCATCGATCGCGTGCCATGACACCCATCATTGATCCGTCGCCTTTGGCGGTTACCCAGACCGCGCCATATGGCTTAGGTGCTTCGTCGCCCCAGATCGTCGGCTCTGCGTCGAAGGCCTTTGCGATGAAGCGCAGGAATCGATCTGGATCGTTGACTGCGACGTCAATATGGACAGCGGGCGTTTGGGGTCCATCCGGAAAGAATTGATATTCCGTATGGAATCCGCCATTATCACTGCGCGCGTCAGGATGCCAGTGGTACATCCGACAGTGGTCCGGAGCAGGAAGTTCGACACTGCGATATCCTGCGACAGACTCTTTTTCAGATGCCTCGCGCCATGCCGTTTCCGTTGGCATTCGCCAGCCGATGTGATGCAGGCGCGTTTCCCATTCGAGCGAGTACAGCGCGATGAGCGCGAGGAGCAGATCGTGCTCTTCCTCCCATTTGCTCACGCCCACGATGTGCTCGCCGAGCCGCGCACCGCCGCGATAGCCGACACTCAATCCTTTGTCAACCAATGCTTTGACTGGCGTGAGCGAAAGTTCGCCTTTGTCTCCGAGCCAAAGCAGTTCAGCCGCTTTAGCATTCGCCATGTATGGAGCGCGCGTTTCGCCGATGTAAACACCTCCGCACCATCCCCCGAGACTGACGAACGATAATCCGTCAGGCCCGATAGCCATCATGGCCGCGTACGCATTCCGATTTATTGCCGAACAGATG
>DAIDAW010000012.1 GCA_027310425.1 bacterium
ATACAGTACGGTCTTCTTCGCGAAATACGCTTTATACTTCGCAATCATCGGGGTATTGTACTGGGCGTGGCAGCGGCGCAGGGATGTGTGGCATACGGCGCTGCTCTTTGCGCCGGCGGCCGCGAACCGGCTCGTCTTCACGGAGATCATCCGCTTATTCATTTATTCGCCGCGGCCGTTCATTGTGAATAATTTCGCGCCCCTTGTGTCTGATCCGCAGCGCGAATGGTATACGTCGTTTCCGTCCGGACACGCGATATTTTTATTTTCTTTGGCGACATCGGTGTGGTTTGAGAACAAAAAAGCAGGCGCGATTCTGTTCGGTATCGCCGCGCTTGTCGGCGTCGGCCGCGTTGCGGCAGGCGTCCACTGGCCGACCGATATCATCGGCGGCGCCGCGCTGGGCATCGCATTTTCTATTCCGGAAATCAATATTCTGAAAAAGCTTTTCCCGTCGCGGCACCACATTCGCTAGATTGCGTTGTTGCGCGCTACGACCAAGCCGATCGTTTGTCGCGCTGCGGCGCGTTTCAGTGCGCGGCTTGCTTCCAGGAGCGTCGCTCCCGATGTTGCGATGTCGTCAATAAGAATAACGCGTTTGCCCGCGAGCAGATGCGCTGCGTTCGGCGTTGCATCGAATGCGCCTTTGATGGCCGTGAACCGTTCTTCGCGCGTGCCCAGTTTCATTTGGGGAATGGCGAATGCGGCGCGCCGCAGGCACGGCACGTACGGGATGCCGGTGTGGCGCGAGAATTCCTGCGCGAGCAATGCTGCCTGATTGAACCCGCGCCAGCGCATGCGCCGCGGACTTAAAGGGATGGCAGCGCAGATCCATTCTTCCTTGTTATTTTGGATATATCCGGCAACCACCGCATCGTAGTATGCGTTGAGGAGTTTGGCGATCTGGCGCGCAAGCGGTTCGACAAACCGGTATTTGTAGTCCCAGAGCAGGCGTTTGAGCGCCGGATGTTGGTATTGGCTTGCGACGCCGAGAAAGGTCAGCGATACGCGGTGACGCGCGCATGATTGGTAGCCGATGCATTTTCTTCCGCAGACGGGGCAAAAAAGCCATTGATGGAGCGGAATTGCGGAAAAGCATTGGTTGCATAAAAACCCGTCAGGATTTGTTTCTGTGTCATGCGCTGCACCGCAGATCCTGCATTCGAGCGGGAATAGGCAGTCGAGGATGAAAGTACCGATTTTTGCAAGGAATCTCATGCCATAAACCCTGCTTTATTTTTTGGTTTTTTGCGTTTTCTGTGCGTTGATACGGTTTCACGCTGCCGATATTTAGTGTATAATGGATTTGTATTTATGGCAGCATTGAATTTAGGCACCCTGGCAGCGCAAGCGCGCGATTTTCTGCTTCCTGTTTCGAGCGTACTGGGTATTGATGTGGGGACGACGTCGATCAAAGTGGTTGAACTTGAACGGCAGGCAGGCGCGATTTCTTTGCGCAATTACGGTTTATTGGAAAATTCCGGGCACTTGGAGCGCGAGAATGCCGCGCTTCAAACCAGTTCACTCAAGATCATGGACGAGATGACTGCGGGGCTGCTCAAGGAATTACTTAATCAGATGGGACCGACATCCAAGAACGCGGTATTTTCATTGCCCGCGTTTTCGTCGTTCGTCACGGTGATGGAATTGCCCAATGTGACGGAAAAAGAAGTCGGGCAGGCGGTGCCGTATGAAGCGCGCCAGTATGTTCCGTTCCCACTCACCGAAGTAGTGCTTGATTGGGAAGTTTTGACGCCGTTGCCCGGCGCGCCGAGCGGTAAAACTGAAGTTCTTCTTATCGCCGTGCTTCAGGAAGTCGTGAATAAATACTACCGCATTGCGGAACGCGCAGGATTGTCGCTCAAAGCTTTGGAACTTGAGCCGGTTTCTCTTGCGCGTGCGATGATCGCTGAAGATCCGAGCGCGACCGCGATCATTGATATGGGCGCGCGCGCGACGAGCATTTCCATCGTAGACGAAAAACATGTGCGCCTCACGCATGACATTGATACCGCGGGCAACGACCTCACGATGTCGGTTGCGCGCGGCCTCAATATTGCTCCCGGGAAAGCGGAAGATTTAAAACGCGCCCAAGGATTAAAAGTCAGCCCGTCCCAACAGTTCTTGCCAGCGCTCATGACTCCGATTTTGGACGTTGTCATCGGCGAAGTGCAGAAGCTGATGAAGCGGTATCTCGAGCGCACGCGCAGGGAGATTAAAAAAGCAGTTCTGACCGGCGGTGCAGTGCTGCCGCCGGGAATCCGCGACTATTTCGAGCAGGAATTGCATATTCCGACTGTTTTGGGAGATCCGTTTTCAAGCGTATCCTACAATCGCATGCTCGAACCGGTGCTCAAGGAAACGGGAAATTCGTATTCAGTCGCGCTGGGTGCTGCGCTCAAAGGATTCAAAAAATAGTGCATGTGGATAAATGCATCCTGCAGAAGCGGCTTTTTGATTCAGGCAATGGTATACTAGACAAAGGAGCGCACCCGAGAGGAGATTTCCCGTGGCGTCCACGCTCCTATAGGGCGTGAGGCGGATACAATACGCATCCGCGCGAAATCTTTTTTCAAAGAAACATCGAATATTCTTACCGGATATGGAAACAGGACAGAATGTACAACAGCTTCCGAAGGCAGAAATTGCCGCTCCAGCGACGCCGCGCAATTTGCTGTTCGGGTCACTTATCTTTTTATTCGTGACGAGCGCGTTTTATCTGTTCAGCGCAGGGTATAAGAAAGTCGCCGAAACCCAGGTGCAGAATCTTGACAATGAAATTCAGGATACGGTTGCATCGCTTTCCAAGGACGAAGTGCAGAAAGTATTGACACTCGACGCGGAAATCAAAAAACTCCGCACACTGCTTCCGAATCACGTATACATGTCGCGCGCATTCCAGTTTTTGGAAACGAATACAAGTCCGAAAATCGCATTCAGTTCGCTGAATTTTGATACGACGACGAATATTCTGCAGCTGTCCGGCACTGCGCCGTCGCTCACGGACGTGAGTTTGCAGGCAGCCGCATTCAAACAGGCACCGGACGTGCGCGACGTTGTGATTCGCGATATCGGCATTGGCAGGGACGGCCGCGCGTACACGTTCAAACTCGACGTCTTCGTTCTGAAAAGCTTAATTCTTGCGCAATAATATGAAAAGCTCCGCGCGCGTTCTGATCACTTTTTTCATGAGCATCGTGGTGTTTATTGCCGCGCTCTATGTGCTGTTTTCCCTCGACATGGCGCAATGGCAGGATGTGCAGGGAATGCGCTACAAAGTCGCCGAACGGCAAGCGGTGCGCAACCGGCTCATGGATTTGATTTCCCAATTCCGGGAGAAAGTCGCGCAATTCACCGACCTGAATTCACAGATTGCGCTCATTACCAATACGCTTCCTCCGTCGATGAATATTCCGGAATTGCTTGCAACTATGGAAGCAATAAGCGCACAGACGAAAGTTACGCTCGACCAGATTACCTTCACATCGGTATCGGCGACTCAGCAAACCCAGCAGGTCGCTCCCGCGCAGACGCCGGGCGTGAAGATTGGGCAAAGCAAAGCGCTCGAAGTAACTATGAATCTGTCCGGATCAGGAGATTACAGCGCGGTAAAAGATTTCATTGCTTCTCTCGAAACCGAACAGCGTCTCATTGACGTGCGTTCGCTCGTGGTGGCGCCGCTGCCGGCGGTTGGCGGCAAAACGCCGCTGTTCACGTTCAAAATCGATGCGAAAGCGTATTACATTACGCCACCTCAATTCACCTTGCCTTAAACCGTATGGACGTTTCTCAAATGCAAAAACCTGAACAAGTCGTCATCGGCAGGCGCGCGCCGTCATCGCCGGTGCTGCTTGTGATGGCGCTTATTATTTCGTTCGGCCTCGTGCTCGTAGGGTACATCGTGTTCGTGAAGCCGAATACCGGACCCGCGACAGCATTATTCAACAAAGTGTTCCCTGCACAATCCGGTCTCATTCAGCTCGAACAGGTTGATCTCGATATCAACGGCATTGTAACGAATCCGATATTCAGCAAGCTGAAAGAATATGGGCCGATTCCGCTCCAGCTGCCGCCTCTCGGTAAGCCGAATCCGTTCATTTAATCGATAGCATACAGGGGCGAATAAACTAATCCAGCACGGCAATGGCTGTTCCGTTTGACCTTCTCGATACCTTTGTTGAACAAAAACGGGTTTCAAAAACCGACGCGAGCCGGATGCGCGATGATGCGAAGCGCCGGGGCGTTGACGTTGAACTCGTGCTCGGAGAGTCGGGGCTGGTTTCTCCGGCGGATGTCGCGAAACTGAAAGCTGATGCGTTCGGGCTGCCGGTGAAAACATTCGGAAAAGACGAACAGGTTCCCAAAGAGGTATTGTCGTTAATCCCGCAGGAATCAGCGCGGTTTTACCAGGTGGTTGCGTTTGCCAAAGACAGCGCAGCGCTGTCGGTCGGCATGGTGCATCCGGAGAACAGCAAAGCGCAGGAAGCGCTTAAATTTATTGCGCAAGGGCTTGGCGTAACGCTCAAGCTTTTTGCGATCGCGTATGCCGATTATGCGCGTTTTGTTTCTGGGTATTCCACGTTCGGCGAGGCGATTGCGCAGTCCTTGAAGACATTCAAGCAAGACGACAGCCAGAAAAATTATCTGCCGGGTCACGTGTCGATTAGTTTTGACAATATGCAGTCGCTCAAGAGCGAGGAGACGCCGATTATCAAAATCGTTTCCGATATCGTCCGGCATGGCATCAGCGAACGGGCATCCGATATCCATATCGAACCCGAGCCTGCGCGCCTGCGCGTCCGCTATCGCATCGACGGGGACCTTGCGTCCGCGCTTTACCTGCCGCTTGAAGTCCATCAGGCGATTCTCTCGCGCATCAAGATTATGGCGAACATCAAGATTGATGAAACGCGCGTACCTCAGGACGGCAGATTCTCCGGCATGGTGGACGGCAAACAGATCGATTTCCGCGTTGCGACGTTTCCTACTGCCAATGGGGAAAAAGTCGCCATCCGTATTCTGGATCCAAGCGTCGGACTGATGTCGCTCGAAGAGCTTGGATTCTCTCCATGGAACCTTGAAAAAACGAAAGGAGCGCTTTTGAAGCCGTTTGGCATGATCCTTGTGACCGGCCCCACGGGTTCTGGAAAAAGCACCTCGCTTTATGCGATGCTCCAGGCGCTCAATCAGGATGGCGTGAATATCGTTACACTCGAGGATCCGATCGAATATTTCGTGCCCGGCATCAACCAGTCTCAGGTATTGCCGGAAATCGGTTACACGTTTGGATTCGGGCTTCGGAGCATTTTGCGCCAGGATCCCAATGTGGTGATGGTGGGAGAGATCCGCGATCAGGAAACTGCGGAACTTGCAGTGCATGCCGCGCTGACCGGCCACGTGATGCTGTCAACTCTCCATACGAATAACGCGCTTGGCACGGTGCCGCGTCTGCTCGATCTCGGGGTCCAGCGGTTTTTGATTCCTTCAACGCTCAATATCGTGATATCGCAGCGCCTCGTGCGCAGGCTGTGCGACAATTGCAAAAAACAGGTGCAGGCGTCCGGAGAAGTGGAAAAAGTCATTGCTGACGCGCTTGCAGCCTTACCCGAACCAGTCAAAGCGCAGGTGCCATATAAGAAACCATTTGCTTTATACGAGCCGGTCGGATGCGACGTATGCAAGGGGAAAGGTACGCGCGGTCGCCTGGGTGTGTATGAAATTCTTACGATGACGCCCGAACTCGAGGCAATCGTGCTTGCCGGCACCGCGGACGATAAGCTGGCAGCGGAAGCGCGCCGCCAAGGGATGACGACGATGCGTCAAGAGGGCGTACTCCAGGCGCTCGCGGGCAAGATTTCATTCGCAGAGGTGCTGAAAGAAACTGCATAAGAAGCAATGGACCAGAATTATAAAATCAAACTCGGCCAGTATCTCGAACTTGCGCAGACTCAGGGAGCATCCGATCTCCATCTGGGTGTTGGGCGCAGGCCCACGCTGCGCATCGACGGCGATCTCGTGCAGCTGACTAAGGAACCGCTCTTTGTCACTGATGATATGAAAGGATTTATGAGCGTGCTCTTGAGCGAAGATCAGCGCAAGCAGTTCGAGCAGGAAAAAGAAATCGATTTCGGCTACACGCACGATGAGAAAATACGGTGCCGGTGCAATATCTATTTGCAGCGCAATTACATTACTATTGCAATCCGCCTCATTCCATTCCAAATCCGGAGCATCGAAGAATTGAATCTGCCGCACGTCATCCATGAATTCGCGAACATGAGCCAGGGGTTCTGTCTCGTGGTGGGGCCTGCGGGAAACGGAAAATCAACGACGCTTGCGGCGCTCATTGACGAAATCAACCACAAGCGGTTCGACCACATCATCACCATCGAGGATCCGATCGAATATATTTTCGACCAGGACCGATGCCTCATTGATCAGCGCGAACTCGGATTCGATACTGTATCATTCAACCGCGCCTTGCGTTCCGCGCTCCGCCAGGATCCGGACGTGCTCATGGTGGGCGAGATGCGTGATCCGGAAACTATGGCGATTGCGCTGACTGCAGCGGAAACCGGGCATTTGGTATTTTCTACGCTTCATACGAATAACGCGGCGCAGACTATCGACCGCATCATCGACAGTTTTCCTGGCGGCCAGCAGGGTCAGGTGCGTTCCCAGCTTGCTTCAACCATCGTAGGTATTGTGTCGCAGCGCCTGATTCCGCGCATTGAGGGCGGGAGAGTGCCGGCGACCGAAGTTATGCTTGCTAACGCTGCAGTGCGGAACTTGATCCGCGAAGACAAGGTGTACCAGATTGACCTGGTTATCGAAACGTCTCTGGATAAAGGCATGGTGTCGCTCAACCGGTCGCTCGTTGACCTCGTGCGCAGGCGGGAAATTTCCGAAGAAAGCGCATATCTCTATTCCGTGAATCCGTCGGAATTGAAAAATTTCCTGGGCACGAACACGAGCTTTACGCAAACCATTCAAGGAGCTAGTATGTAAACAGGAATATGAAATTCACATACAGCGCGAAAAATCAGAAAGGTGAAGTGGTGAGCGGCATGCTTGAGGCGGCGCATCAAGAAGCGGCTCTGAGCGTACTGCAGCAAGCCGGATTGATTGTCCTCAAAATTGCCAAGAAAGAAGAAACCGTATGGTATGCGCGTCTTTTGACGCAGTTCCAGAGCGCAGGGCTCAAGGATATTTCGGTGTTTACGCGCCAGCTTTCCACGCTTCTCGAAGCGCAGGTGTCGCTGGTCGATGCATTGCAGACTGTGTACGCTCAGACGAGTAACACAGTCCTGCGCGACGTGATTTTCGATATGTATACGGATATCCAGGCAGGCATTTCGTTTTCCGACGCTCTGGCAAAACAGGAACGCGTATTTTCTCTTTTTTACGTGAATATGGTGCGCGCAGCGGAACTGACCGGCAGGCTTGATGCTGCGCTTCAATATCTTGCGGATTATTACGAGCAGCAGGCGTACGTGAATGGGAAAATCCGCGGCGCCATGGTATATCCGCTTTTTATCATCGGATTATTCGCGGTCGTGATCGGCATTATGGTAACGGTTGTGATTCCGCAGCTTGGCACCGTGCTTTTGGAAAGCGGCGTTACGATCAATGAAATGCCGGTTATGACCAGAATTCTGTTCAGCGTCGGATTATTCTTTCAGCAGTATACGGGGCTCGTGGCACTCATTGCGCTTGTCACGGTGTTTTTTCTTGTGCGCTATCTCGCGTCGGATGAAGGTTCGCTTTTAGTAAGCACGCTCGCGCTTCGCATGCCGATCATTGGCTTCTTTTTGAGGAACGTATATGTATCGCGGTTCGCCGAGACATTAAGCGTGCTTTTGAAAGGCGGCATTCCAGTCGCTTCGGCGCTTGAAATTACCGCAGCGGTTGTCGGAAGCGTGTATTACCAGGAAACGATTATGGAGATTGCGCAGGGCGTACGCCAGGGAGAAATGATTTCCGCGATTCTGGCGCAGTATCCCGAATATTTTCCTACGCTCGTTTCGCAAATGGTCGCAGTCGGCGAAAAGACCGGAAAGCTTGAGGAATTGCTCAGAAAAGTGTCTTTGTTTTATAACCGGGAAGTCGAAGCGATGGTGAATAATTTAACCGAAATTCTGCAACCGGTTCTGATTGTCGCGCTCGGCGTGCTCATCGGCGGGCTCATTGCTGCGGTTATTTTGCCGATTTATCAGGTTGCGCAGCGGTTCTAGGCCTGCGGCGGCCGGGAAGCGCCGTTATGCTATAATGAATGTATACAAGGAAATAAACGAGAATCTTTCTATGCACTATCCGAAATCAAAAACCAAATCCTATAGCCGCGCGTCGCAGGCAGGGTTTACGCTTATCGAATTATTGGTCGTCATCACGGTCATCGGATTGTTGAGCTCGATGATTCTGGTGGGGCTGCAGGGCGTGCGCGCCCAGGGAAGGGATACGCGCCGCATCGCGGATTTGCGCAACGTCCAGAACGCGTTGGAATTGTATTTTAATGCGTACGCGAGTTATCCGGCAGGATCGTCGTGGGATACGCTTCAGTCTTCGCTTGCGCGCGTCGGAGTTTCCAAGCTTCCGTCCGATCCTTTGAACCGCGATCCCTATGTATATGTATATGTGACGAGCTCTGACGGATTGCGCTATATCCTGAAAGCAACGCTGGAAGACGCGAATAATCCTGCGTTGCGCGATACCTTGAAAGATACGGAAATGCCTCCGGGTATCACGAGTCCCGGATGTTCGGTTCCGGCATATTGCATCGGCGTGTAGCAGGCATATTTGCGCGCGTCAGCGGAGCGTATGGTGTACGTTTTTTCATTCGTGTTCGGAGCCGCGGTTGGAAGTTTTCTCGGCGTCCTTTTGTCGCGCGTCGTGCCGGATCAGGAATCAACCGTAACGTTTTCGCGCGCAATGATGGGTAGGTCGCGTTGCGCTTCATGCGCCAGGACCCTTGCCTGGCACGACCTTATCCCGTTGTTGAGTTTTCTGGCGCAGCGCGGCAGGTGCCGGTCGTGCAGGGCGCGCATTCCGCTCCAGGATCTGTATATCGAGATTGTCACTGGCTCGGTATTCGCGCTGCTTGCGTGGCGTTTTATGGCTTTGTTTCCGTTTCAGAGCCAGCTTTCTTCTGCACTCCCGGCATTTTGGGTTGCGGGCTTAATCGCCGCGTGGTGGTATATCGCGGCGCTCTGCATTTTGATTGCGTTTTACGACGCGCGCTATTTCCTTATTCCGACTGTCTTATTGTGGAACCTGATTGCGGCAGCGGTTCTCGCCAATATTTTGTATGTGTTCTTTCTTCGGTTTGTGCCGGCGTTTCCCGAAACCGGCATTCTGTTTTCCGGAACGCTTGCGTATTTATTCGGAGGAAGCGCGTATTCGTGGCTGCGCGTGCTTGCCGGCATCGGATGGGGGCGTAGGGCTGATCGGAGGCGCATTCGCGCTTTCCCGGGGCAGAGGCATGGGATTCGGCGACGTGCTCATCGCGTTGGCGTTGGGGATTCTGTTCGGCTGGCCTGATATTGTCGCCGTGCTCTTTGTCGCGTTCGTGCTGGGAACTCTGGTGAGCCTGGTTTTGCTTGCCGGGCGCAGGAAAACCATGAAAAGTTTGGTGCCGTTCGGCCCCTTCTTGATGCTGGGTGCGCTGACAA
The DNA here is from genome assembly GCA_027310425.1 of bacterium. Classification (GTDB taxonomy): domain Bacteria; phylum Patescibacteriota; class Minisyncoccia; order UBA6257; family Brennerbacteraceae; genus JAKALE01. The sequence goes on from DAIDAW010000012.1 coordinate 9,669, forward strand.
CGGTCCTTCTGGGTGTTACACTGACAACAGTATATCTGCGCGTATTTCCAAGCGCATTTCTGTAACAAAACCGCATGCGTTTTTCCAGAGCCCAAACCATTATCGAAATGCTGATCGTGCTCGCGGTCTTCGCGTTGCTCACGGCGCTTTTGGTAACATTTTCGCGCGCCGGCGACCTGCAAGGCAGACTGTCGCGCCAGGCGGACGTGCTTGTGTACGATATCAGGCGTGTGCAGGAAACCGCGTATTTTTCGCGCCAGTACCAGGATATCATTCCGTGCGGCTACGCAATTTCGTTCGCGACGAGCTCGTACGTGATTCAGGTTGCGACCGCACGCGACTGTTCTGACCAGGATTCGTATTCGTTTGCCGACGCAACCGCGCTTTCAGAATATCGCAGGCAAGTGAGCGCGCCGCTCGGGATTTCGGGCGTGACGTCGAATCCGATTGTGTTTGTGCGTCCTGCGCCGCGCGTATTTTTCTATCCGGATGCCGAGCAGGCGGTCGTTACGTTGTCGTCCGGCGGGCTTTCTCAGAACATCACGATTAACAAATACGGCGGCATTACGATTCAATAATATGGATATGGAAAGATTAATCAGTTTCTTTCGTATGAAAAAGCCGGGTTTCCTGTATAAAAGATTTTCTGTTGCCCTGCAGGGCAGGGCGGGTACGGCCCGCCGAAAACTCGTTTCCGGGTTCACGTTCGTCGAAGCGCTCATTGCGATGTCCATCGTCGTCATCGCATTTATCAATATTCTGTACTTGGTTAATTTCAGCGTCGGCCGCCTGCGCGAAGCGCGCGATTTCATGGTAGGAAGCTATCTTGCGCAGGAAGGCGTGGAACTCATCACGATGCGGCGCAATGAGAACTGGCTCAATCAGCAGGCATTCAACGCCGGCTTGGATCCGGGAACGTACCGGATTGATTATCCCGGTACATTCGATTCCGGAATCGGCATTCCGCTCAAATTCGACGAACAGACAGGCTATCAATATGCGCAAGGGGCAGACACGCCGTTCGTGCGCGCCGTGACGATTTCCCAGCCGGCGCTGAACTTTATGCGCGTGCAGTCGCGCGTCAGCTGGACCGAGCGCGGCGATCCCCGTTCGGTCATCGTCGAAGACAGTTTGTATGATTGGTTTTCAGTGCCGGAGGAATAGGAAAATGAACATAGGCACCGTATGACTATACATTTCAGAACCAATATCGATACGTTTCGCAAGGGTAATGCGCTCCGGAGCGGATTTTCGGGTTTGTTCCAAGCTGGCAGGCGCAGTCCGGGGTTCACGATTCCGGAAATGCTTGTCGCGTTTACGATTTTTTCCGTGGTGATTGCCGCAACGAGCGTGATTTTCATCAACATTTCGCGCAGCTATCGCATTGCGGCGGGATTTCTGAACGCGCAGAATACGCTCCGTTATACCATGGAGTTGATTTCGCGTGAAGTGAAAGAGGGGACGAATTTTTCCTCGCCGTCCGGCGCCGAGTTTGATTTTATTGATAAAAAAGGCGTTTCCGTTTCGTATTTTCTTGAAAACGGCCAGCTCATGCGCCGCGCCGGAGGCTTGGGAAATCAGGCGTATTCTCTGACCGACAACAGGCTCGTCGTAACACGCTTTACTCCGCTTGTTGCGCCCGTGGATCCGCTCGCGCAGCCGCGCGTCACGTTTTTGGTTTCGATGGTGCCCAAAGGCGGCCTGGCAGGGCAGGGAGATCTGGCGTTTACGCTTCAGACAACGATTACGCAGCGCAAAATCATCACGCAATAATATGAAGCAATTTTCAATTTTCAATTTTCAATTTTCAAAAAAAAGATGGCATGATGGCCAACTGATGCTTTTGTCTGTTTTGCTCTTGTCCGCGATTCTTTCCATTGCGCTTTTTCTCACCATGTCATTTGTAACTAATATGCGTCAGGCGCGCCTGGTGACTGATTCGGTCAAAGCGTTCTATGCAGCGGATGCGGGTGTTGAATTGTCGCTGTATCGCTATTTCAAGAATGCGAATGAGCCAACGATGGAGATGCAGAATAATACGTGGTGCTGCACGCTTGATGCGCGCCTTCCCCAGGGTCCGGGCGAATTGTTCCAGGTGACCAGCTCAGGCGATTCGCCGTCTGCGAGCTCGACGAACCGCCTCACGCGCGTGATTGAAACCGGAGGATACTGAAACAATTTTCAAAGAACAATTTTCAATTTTCAAACAGTACGAACATTGCGTCTGTCCTTTTTGATTTTTCGTGAAAAACGTGGTATACTATAGATATTGAGAATTTCGCTGAAAGGAAGGAGGCAGGATGCCGATTGAATTAATTCTTTCAGTGATTTTGATTCTCGCCGCCGCGATCGGCGGCTGGATTGTCCTGCAATTCCTTGGCTCTGCAGGACAAAAATAAGACGGACGCGCAATAAAGCGTCCGTCTTTTGTTTATTTCTCAACTAAAACAACCAGACCAGTAGTGTTGAGGGCAATGAGTTTCATTATATAATCTATCTATGAGTGCTGAAATGCTATCCATTCCTTTTTACGCAAATACCAAAGACAATCTGCATTGTGTGCAGGCAGCTTTGAAATCCGTGCTGAAATTCTTTATGCCATCAAGGAATTATAGTTTCCGGTATTTGGATGCCGTGACGAACCATCAAAAAGGGAAGTATACGTGGGATACAGCGATGCTATTGTTTTTGGCAAAGCTCGGTTTTACGGTTGTCTCTATCTCTTCATTTGATTATAGAAAGTTTGCGAAGAACAAAGAAAAATATCTGCAGTCGTTGTGGACGGATGAAATCTATCAGGATCAGAAAAAATATTCTGATTTTACGCACGAGCAGCAGTTGGCAGGAGATCTTGTGCGCAGCAAGCAGGTAAAAATAGTACACAGGTCCGCGAGGCTTTCGGATATGAAGTTATTGCAACGTTCCGGGCACATACTCTTGATTTCTTTGAATGTCTGCGCGCTTGATACCCGAAAAGGGTATTCGCCTCATATGGTTGTCATAACAAAAATCGGCAAAAACAGCGTATGTTTTCATGACCCGGGCAATCCTGCGGTACGAAATAGGAAGGCGAGCATTAAAAAGTTTTTGCGCGCCGCTGGGTATCCGAATGACGCTTCAGTTGATCTTATAGCGATTAAAAAATGTTAATTCAGTGGGAATTCCCTGCCTGTAAGGGCGAGAGATTCATTTTCCCCCTGTTTTTAAAGTAGTGATAATCAATTGAAAAGAGCGCAATAACTTTGTGCGTTTTTTCGTATCTTGACATCCTGCTCGGGGGGGGTGATACTATCATCAGTACGTTCCTGTGCGCAATCCGGCGTTGCAGGAGAGTTTACACAAAGGAGATAAAATGATTCAATCTCAAAAAGGCGGCAAGGGCCAGAGCGGGAAGGGTGGTAATCCTACGAAAGGCCCTGGGAAACCTACAAAGAAGCCGACCGGGCCTAAAAAATAGAAAAGAGTATGCAGACGCCAGAAGAAAAGCTTCTGGCGTTCGTATATAATAAAAACATAGAGACAACGTATGGAAACTTGGTATAAGAAAACCTATCGCGCGACCGATATTATTTCGCGAAATCAGAACATCATAACAAAATTGCAAAGAGCGTTTGTGTATATCGAAAGATTAAATGAGTTAGGATTCGATTTTGCTCAAGATATACGATGCGTCTTGGTATATCCCGGGAATGATTATTATACAGAAATGTTTGCGCCTGATCGGATATGGGTTGTGCAACCGAAGACAGTTCGTGAATCAGGATTAAATTATCTCACTTCTCTTCTTATTCACGAAGCATGGCATATCGTGCAATGGCGAAAAGGAGTGCACAATGTCGGTTCTCGTGCGGAGCGCGGTGCATATCTGAAACAGCGCAAATTCCTTGCTGCGATACACGATTCTTCTTCAATTCGATGGTTAGATAAGGCGTATAAGGAAAAATGGTGGAAAGATGCCGACGGAGATCACGAAACAAGACCCTCGAGTAACCAGGATGCCGTACGATCCGAAATAGTACGGCTTGTGCGGCGATACAAAGCAGGCAAGATAAAAACCGTTCGGATGTAATTATAATTTTTAGGGGTATCCGCCCTTTTAGGATTAAATCGTGAATATCAAAACTGGCCAAGAGACATCTTGGCCAGTTTTCCGTTTTTAATAGAGAGAAACGCCGTTATCTTGACAATAGATAATTTTGTTGCATACTATAAGTATATAGGTTTATTCTTTGAGTCTGTTCCCGGATAATGATCCGGAAACAGGAAAGGAGAGAAAGATGAATACCCGTTTGCCGGAGAAAGGACAAGCGCGGTGGTTTGTCCTGATTCTCCTCCTTGTCCTAGCAGCGGTTGTCTATACAAGCCTGCGGCTGACCGGAGCATTGACTCCGCCAGCTATTGTTCCTTCACAACCTTCAACACCAACTCAAACCCTGAAACCAACCGACACACCGACAGTCGCACCAACCAGCACGCTTGCGCCCACCACGACACCGACACCCACGCTGACACCGACTGTGGAACCGACGGCAACGGAGGTTGCGCTCGTGGCGCAGGATTTCAGTTCCCTCAAGACGATTGCGTTCAATTCGGATTGCATTAAGAGAAATATCGGAGGAGAACCTGGATCATCTGTTTATTGGGCGTATACTGGCGCCATAGCCAAGCATTTATACACAGGGGAAAAATTGCCGGATAAATGCGGAAGCTCTCCGTGCGATTTTCCATCAACTTTTCCGTCAATACACAACAGTCCTGGATATATTACAGCTGTTATGGCGGAGAATGGATGCATCTTTATTGTATCTACTAAACAGTATTCGACTAGCCCGGGAGGGCGAGATGCTGGTGCCTGGTTTGAGAATAACTCTGGATGGCACTGGATATCCATCCAGCCGTAAAGAATATAACCGCCACTCGAACCGAGTGGCGGTTATTGTGTACTTGACGCACCTGTGTCGCATTCTATAATAAACATATATTTTGTATGCAACTTGGAAACCTGAAAAAAATATTCACCGTAAAACGCATTGCGTATGCGGCGCTGATTATCGGTATTGGCGTCGGGGCATGGATCGCGTACCAGAATATTTCGCGCTATCTTGAAGACAAGAAATTCGGCGAAACCTTGGCTGTGCGTCCGGTGTCGGAAATGCCTGCTGATTTGCCTGCTGATTCGTTTTACGATTATGACGTGCGGCAATATAAGGCAATGTTTACTATTCAGAGCATTGATATCAAGAACAGCACGATGCAGCTGCAATTCGTGTATCCGTTCAAGTGGCAGGGCAATACGATTAGTGCGAATGTCGCCTGCGACAAGGCGCATACCGCGTTGTATATGAACAAACTCGGATTCCTGGCTTCGTCAACCACCGCGTGGCAGGAAGAAAAGCGCATCACAGCAGGCGGCGTGATGCAGGCGATTTGCGCCGACCAGTATTGCAGGACTATTACCCAATATTGCGAATTTATTATTGATTAACTATTCCTATGCATCCTCGCGTTTGGCATATCCTTACTCTTCTGGGAGTTTTTCTCCTTATTTCTCCGCTTTTATTTTCAAACCATCAAGCGGCGTTCGCAGGAGGCGGGGGTACGAATTGCGGCGCAGGTTGCATTTGTTCAAATTTCCAAAATTATAATGGTGTCTGTAAAGGTTCCGACGTTTGTAACGGTATTAACGACGGAAACGCTATCAGCGGCACTGCATTTTATAGCGGCGGATGCGGAGCAAAGCGGGGAACGAGTTCCCATGATTATTTCTGCGACAACAGGCAATGTTCCGGATCTGGCGGAGGCGGCGGAGGCGGCGGCTGCCCTGCTGGCAAGCATCAGGAAACCCAGGGCCCGGAATGCAGAAAGGATCTTGGCGGCGGATGGAAAGAATCCAATGAGTGTGATCCGGAATGCGGTTTGATCAAAGAAGGAGACGGCAAGGGAAAGCAGAAAGTGTGCGCAGTGCGGACGGTTTGTGTTGACAATACTCCAACTCCTGCCGCGAGCCCTGGCACCACGCCTACGCTTCTTGCAAGCCCGATACCGTCCGATCAACCCTTGATTGATGAATTCCGTATTACGAATTTCATCGAGCGTTCCGATGCTTCTTCCGGCATTCCGTTTTATTTTATTCTCCAGCCTCAGATGCTTGCCGGCTACAAAGCGAATATCAGATGGAGCGTTTCCGGGGCAGAATTTTGCATTGCCAGCTGTGCGTATGTTGACCAGCAGGGGAATCGGCTTCCCGATGGTCCTGGCGAAGTAAATGATTGTCTGTGGCGCGGCACGATGAGCGCTATGACGGGCAATTTCAAAGTCCAGCCAAAAACCCCGGGGATTGTCAATTATTCTTTAGCGTGTTTTAACGGTTCAAAATCAGCATCCAAGGCATTCAACGCAGCAATAAAACAATTTTTCTGGCAAGAGGTGCGGCTGCAAAATGTTTTTAATTGGTTTGCAAAGGTATATCCTTCACAGCAAGTTGCTGCAGTTATTGATTCCATAAAACAAAAAATCCCAAAAACATCTCTCTAAAATACTTTAGAAGAATCTAATATTTTTAGAGGGGAAAATTGCTGTTATCCCCATTGTATCCCCAACAGCATTTTAAACGCATGAATAAAGCGTTTTTTTGTGGTATTTTATAGTAAATAGGAATACGATACAGCGCACATGTGTACAATGCTTAAAACATTGGAGAAAAATCAGAGCGTGTGCAAGCAACCGTATATTTCATTTTCCGCTGACGTTTCCGTCTTGACTATTTTGTTTCCGTATCTATCGCGTATATGAACGAAAGCCCGTGTAAACGGGTTTTATTTTTTAAAGGGTAAAAATAATTTACACAAAAACCTATGAGTCCAAACCTTATCAATCAAGTTCAAAATGGCGGCGCGGTTGTGGGTGATACGATCAAGGTTCGGATGCAGAATGGTTTAGAAAGGATTTTTATATTGGTGAGCCAGCAGGATGCCGCTCCTGAAAAAGGCATGATTTCCAATATCAGCCCGATCGGTAAGGCGCTTTCAGGATGCCAGGCAGGGGAAAAGCGCCAGTACAGCGCAGGAAATAATACGTTCGAAATGGAAGTTCTGGAAATCGTAAAACCGGCTGCCGCATAACTTTCCTTTAGTTTTAGAGAGAGGGTATATAATGAATATGCTGAAAAGCAAACAGTTTGCTATGGATAAAAAACAAGCATCTGAGCGCATCGCGAAGCTGCGCGGCCAGATAGACAAATACCGGTACGCGTACCATGTTTTAGACGAGTCGATGGTTTCCGACAGCGTGCGCGATTCCTTGATGAAAGAATTGTTTGACCTGGAACAGCGGTTTCCCGATTTGGTTACGCCGGATTCGCCGACTCAGCGCGTGGCAGGAGCTGCACTCAAGGAATTTCCCAAAGCGCGGCACGAAACGCGCATGGTATCGCTCAATGACGCGTTTTCCGAGCAGGATATGCGCGCGTGGTTCGAGCGCCTGGAAAAATATCTTGGCAATTCTCTCGCGGAACGCTCCGGCACAAAAGCGGCAGCCGGAAGGCAAAACGCGGATGGCATTTTCTATTGCGAGTTGAAAATCGACGGCTTGGCGATTGAACTCGTGTATGAAGACGGATTGCTTGCGCAGGGATCGACGCGCGGCGATGGCATCGTGGGAGAAGACGTGACCCAGAATTTGCGTACCGTGCAGGCGATACCGCTGCGGCTCCGCGTACCGCGTAACGCGCACCGATTGCCAAAACATTTTGTGGTGCGTGGCGAAGTGTTTGTGACGAAACAAGAACTTGCGCGCATCAATCGTGAACAGGAGCGAAAAGGTGAGCGGCAGTTCGCGAATCCACGCAATCTTGCGGCAGGATCTCTGCGCCAGCTCGATCCGGCGATATCTGCGTCGCGCACGCTCGATTCGTTCGCATACGAGATTGCGCTTCCGTTCGAGACACTTCGCGCGCTGGGTATCGAGACGCACGAGCACAAACACGCGCTGCTCAAAGAACTTGGGTTCAAAACCAATCCCCACAACAAATCCGTGGATACATTGGAAGATGTGTTTGCGTTCCGTGATTATTGGGAACAGCATCGCGCCGGGCTTGCGTATGAAATCGACGGGACAGTCATATTGATGAACAATAATGCATTGTATGAACAGGCGGGTATTGTGGGAAAAGCGCCGCGTGCAGGCATCGCGTACAAATTCGCTCCTACGGAAGCAACGAGCATTGTCGAGGATGTGAAAATCCATGTCGGCAGGACCGGCGCTTTGACGCCGGTTGCCGTGCTTCGGCCGGTTCAGGTTACGGGTATCACGATTACGCACGCAACCCTGCATAATTTCGATCAGATCAAACGATTGGGGCTGAAGATCGGCGATACGGTTGTCGTATCGCGTGCAGGAGACGTGATTCCGCAGATTACCAGCGTTCTGCCCAAGCTTCGCACAGGCGCCGAGCGGGGTATCCGAATTCCCGCAATATGTCCGGTCGACGGTTCGCCCGTGGTGCAGGACGGCCAGCTTTACCGCTGTTCCAATCCCCGATGCGCCGCGCGCAATCGCAGAGGGCTGTATCATTTCACATCGCGCGCGGCGTTTGACATCGAGGGCCTGGGGCCGAAGATTATCGATCGGTTTGTCGACGAAGGATTGATGCAGGATGCAGCTGATATTTTTACGTTACATCAAGGGGACATCGCAGCGCTCGAGCGGTTCGGCGAAAAATCAGCAGATAATCTCGTGCGCGAAATCGAGAGGAAAAAACGCATTGCTCCCGAACGCCTGCTTTATGCCGTGGGAATCGTGCACGTCGGTGAGGAAAATGCGCGCGCGATTGTCCAGTATCTTTCGCAGCGCGGCGTTGCCCTGCGTGCGCCGGTGGATTTTGCGCGCGCGCTTGCCGCGCATTCCGCGGAGCAATTGCAGGAAATTCCCGACGTCGGGCCGAAAATCGCGCAGAGCGTTTTTGAC
>DAIDAW010000013.1 GCA_027310425.1 bacterium
ACACTGGGTGATAATTACGAACATGATTTCTGTCAGATAATTTTTCACTATTCCGCAGATGATCCACGAGCCGCAAAACACATCGCGTCAAAAGTTAGGAATCTCGAACGCTGTAAACGCTACGCATGGAATCAATTTAGGAAAATGCGTACAGACAGTTATAGAACAGAGATTCAACTATCTACTTCAGATAAAAAGGCTTTTGAGGAGTGTGTAAAGAAAATCGTCAAAGGCTTGTATTTCAAACAGGTTGGTCGCTATTTGGACTTAGAAGGTGAATATTCTGCGCGAATTGTTTGGAATACATTTAATGTCGAGCATGATGTCGTTACGCGAGAACAAGTAAAAAAATTTTTGGGGCTACTAGGCAGCCAGAATTTTCTAGGTAATGATGTGTTCAAATTTAGATTTAAGAAGATAGAAAATGGCAACTCGTCTTTGTGGGAGTTTCTTTTTTATAACCGGTTTCCTATATATCTTTTTCTAATTCATAAAGACGAGAGTAGCGGATTTAGGAGTCTAAAATAGATACTATCCCTAGTTACCTACAACAACCTGCAGAAAGGGAGCAATCCTCGCCGTTTTATAATATCTCCCTAGAATAGCGCTGCTTTGTTACGTACTGAATCGGATTGAATTTAAAAAACGTTCTGACAATCAAATCAGAAATTTCTCCGGTCCTGCGGGGTTATTTTTGTTATAATGCGGCTATGAAGGATAAACAAGTTTTGAAAATCATCCGAGCCGAACGCGCGCGCCAGAAAAAGACAATCAACCTCATTGCTTCCGAAAATTACGTTTCCTCGGACGTGCGGGAAGCGCTCGGTTCCGAACTGACCAATAAATACGCAGAGGGATATCCCGGGCTTCGCTATTATGCGGGAAACGCGCACAGCGACGAAATCGAAAATCTCTGCAAACAGCGCGCTCTGAAACTTTTTCATTTGGACAAAAAGAAATGGGCGGTGAATGTGCAACCGCTTTCCGGCTCGCCGGCAAACCTCGCCGTCTATGCCGCGCTTGTGCCATTCGGAGAAACAATCATGGGTATGGCACTCGACCAAGGCGGACACCTCACGCACGGCAGCAAAGCGTCACTCGCGGGGAAATTATGGAAACATATATCGTATGGCGTTTCACCCAAAACCGAGATGCTTGATTACGCAGAGCTGCTGCGCATTGCCAAAAAGGAAAAACCGCGTCTCATTATCGCAGGGTTTACCGCCTATTCGCGCGCGATTGACTGGCGCAAAATGCGAACGATTGCCAACGCAGCCGCCGCATACCTCCATGCCGATATGTCGCACATCGCCGGACTCGTTGCCGGCGGCGTTTCCGCAAGTCCGTTTCCATACGCGGATACGGTCATGACGACAACCCACAAAACACTGCGCGGACCGCGCAGCGCCATCATTTTTTCCCGCATCGACAAACGGGAACTGCCGGGGAAAATAGATAAAGCCGTATTCCCCGGAATCCAGGGCGGTCCGCATCTGAATCAGATCGCCGCGGTTGCTGTTGCGCTCGCAGAGGCAACGCGTCCGGATTTCAAAAGCTATGCCAGGCAAATAATCAAAAATGCGCGCGCGCTCGCCGACGAACTCTCGCGGCTCGGCTGGAGGATTGTTTCCCATGGCACCGATACCCATCTTTTTCTCGTCGATACCTGGATGAACGGCACGGGCATTCCGGGGAAGGCGGCAAGCGATGCCCTGGAACGGGCAGGCATCATCGTGAACAAAAATACGATTCCGTTCGACGCGCGAAAACCGTCCGATCCGTCCGGCATCCGACTCGGTACTGCTGCGCAAACCACGCGCGGCATGAAAGAGAGCGACATGATCCGCATTGCGCGCAGAATAAACGCAGTGCTCCGACGGGCGATGCAAAAAAGGAATAGAAAATCTTTGAAATAATTCCCTAATCGGCGTATACTATATCACGCGTATGCGGTTCCTCCGTATGCTTCCTCTCTAAACTATGCAATCATTTTCCCTTAAAAGCTGATTCATTCTGCTTTTGCACAATTGCATACGAAGCAACGGAATTCGGCCTCTTGCGAGGCATTATTTTATGAACAATTCTTCTCAAAAATTGATTGTGCGGCCGCCGGTTGTTGTTATCATGGGGCACGTGGACCATGGCAAAACAACGCTTTTGGATTATATCCGCAAAACCCGCGTTGCTGCCAAAGAAGCAGGCGGCATTACCCAACACTTGGGCGCGTATGAAGCGGACGCAAACGGACGCATCATCACATTTCTGGACACTCCGGGCCATGAGGCGTTTTCGAAAATCCGCGAACGCGGCAGCGCGGTTGCGGACGTAGCGATCCTCGTGGTCGCTGCGGAAGAAGGCATGAAACCGCAAACCGTTGAAGCGCTTTCCTATATCCAGAAGGCAAATCTGCCGTATATTCTCGCAATCAACAAGATCGACCGGCCGGGCGCGAACGCGGACAGGATTAAACAGCAACTCGCGGAACGCGGCGTATACGTCGAAGGCTGGGGCGGCGCTGTGCCGGTTGCAGAGATTTCGGCAAAAACAGGCCAAGGCGTTGACACGCTCCTTGAACTCATTTTGCTCGTATACGATATGGACCCGCAGCGTGCGGATCCGGACGCAAAGCCCGAAGGAGTGATACTCGAATCCCTGCGCGATGCAAAACGGGGGTTGAATGCCAATGTCCTTGTGCTTAATGGCACGCTCAAGCGCGGCGACACGATTTTCACGAAAAGCGGAAAAGCAAAAATAAAAATTCTGGAAAATTTCCTGGGAAAACCGCTGGAGCGCATCTCATTTTCCTCGCCTGCATTTGTTATCGGATGGGAAACGCAACCATTGGTCGGCGAATGGTTTTCAACCGACGCGCCGGAATTTCAAACAGCGCACGCGCAACCGGATGCAGGTTCCGGAGAGACAACGCAACGAGAAAATGCGCTCAACCTTATCTTAAAGGCGGATGTTTCCGGATCCTTGGAAGCGCTCGAAACGGTCATATCTGCAACTATCGCGCAGACGAACACCGAATTCTCGATTGTCGAAAAATCGATCGGTGACATCACTTTCTCGGATTTGAAAACCGCAGAAGCAACGAATGCAGTCATCATCGCGTTCCGAAGCTCGATGTCCCAGGAAACAAAAGGATATATCCAATCGCGGCCGATCACGATTATTTCCGGCGATATCATCTATCATCTCGCGGAAGAAATCCAGAAACTTCTTGCCCAGCGCGGAGGGAAATCCGATGAAGAGCCTTCGGCGCAGGCGCACATCATTATGGTTTTTTCGAAGAAAGACAACAAAAACCGGCAAGTGGTCGGCATACGCCTGACGCGCGGAAGCGTATTCGCGGGAGACCAGTGCACAATCACCCGAGGCGCTGAAACGATTGGAAAAGGAAAGGCACTGTCGCTCAAAAAAAACAAGGACGAATACGATACTATAGAAGCGGAAGGAGAGTACGGAATCCAATTCCAGACGGAAACTGACCTCGCGGTCGGCGATATAATCCTCTTCCGGCATACTTCATAATCATTTTCCGTGAAAGAACACATTGCCCGCGTCGAACACCTGCTCAGCAAGGAATTGAGCGCGGTTATCCGCGAAGAATTTGACGCTCCCGCAGGCGCGTTGATTTCGGTCACAAAAACAGAGGTGTCGCCGGACACGCTCTATGCGAACGTATCCGTGTCAATTTGGCCAGACGAAAAGCGCGATGAAACATTCACCATGCTCCGGCGCGCATCCGGGCACCTGTATTCGTTTCTGGAAAAGCGTATGCGCGTGCACCCGATTCCCAAACTCCATTTCGTACTCGATACGAGCATTGCCCAGGCGAGTAAAATCTATTCACTCATGGATGGCGAAAGCGAACCCGGAAAAACAGATTCCGACGCAGACATTGCGCCAAAGGAAAAGCATAGGTAGAATAAAACACGGCCTGGTAGCCAAGAGGTAAGGCGAAGGTCTGTCTCCCTTCGGGAGATCTGCCGTAGGCAGACAAAACCGCAATGCGCTGTTTTACGTACATCCTTCTGAGTTTGAAAAATAGAGATATCTACATCGGAAGCGCCGAAGATATAAAAAAACGGTTCATTCTCCATAACGCAGGGAAGGTGCGAGCAACAAAGGCATATCGTCCATGGAAATTACTCGAATACTATGAGTATAATTCCAGAGGCGAAGCGATGAAACAGGAAAAATTCTTCAAAACTGGCCAACAAAGAGAAATAATCAAGAGGAAACACGGCCTGGTAGCCAAGAGGTAAGGCGAAGGTCTGCAAAACCTTTATACAGGGGTTCGATTCCCCTCCAGGCCTCACGAATCTGCATGAACGGCAAAGAATATAGAATATTTTCTGCTGCGCATTGAATCTTTATTCGGGCGAGTGATGGAACGGTAGACATGAGGGACTTAAAATCCCTTGGCTGCAAAGCCGTGAGGGTTCGACTCCCTCCTCGCCCACCAAGTGAACCCTTCGGGAACTTTGCCCGAAAATTTTGCCATGCAAGATGCGCCTGCGATTTTTCGATGCGATTCAGATGGGACACGCGGCAGGGTCGATTGCGTCGAAAGTAATATCAGACGCGATATCATTCATCGCGCGGATCGAAAAGCAGCGCACCGGCTTAGCAAGCGAGCGCGCGAGCTTGACTTCTTCCAAAACCCCTTGCGATACGTCGCCGAATACCCAGATTTCATCGCTGATTCTCACCAGGTCGTTGTTCGCTTCGATCAGCCTCGTGCGGTCCACGCTATCGAGCAAAAAATAGGAAAACATCATAAACGCCGAAAGCGGCGTGCAATCCTGCTCCAAAATGAATTTCACGATATATTCGCGCAGATAAAAATTCCGCCGCGACATCGCGGCAAACACGATTTTTTGTTTCCTACGCCCCATTTTTTCAGTATAGCACGCTCATAGCGCCACACGCCGGATATCAGCGCCCAAAGCGCGCAAACGTTCGTCGATGCGTTCAAATCCACGATCAATAATGTGTGCATCCGACAGTACGGTTTCTCCCTGCGCAACCAGGCCAGCGATAATCATCGTCATGCCTGCGCGGATATCCAAACTTTTCAACTCGGCGCCGCGCAAAGCCGTGGGGCCCACGACAATCGCACGATGAGGATCCAAGACCATTGCGCTTGCCCCCATTTTAACCAGCTCATTCACGTATCCAAGCCTTCCCTCATACATCCACTCTTGAATCAGGCTGACGCCCTGCGCCTGCGTTGCAAGCACAGCGAACGGCGGCACCTGATCGGACATCAGCTTCGGATACAAACCGCACTGGATTTTCCCTGCCTGATAAATTCCTGGCGGTTTTGCGACGCGCATCCATGCGTCACCCATCTCGAGATTCGCGCCCATTGCCTGCAATTGAAGAATGCCGGCGTCCATGAAATCCGGATTGATACCGCGTATCATTACTTCCGAACGCGTTGCCGCGCACAATACGGCAAGATTCATTGCCTCGTCCGAATCGGAAATAACCGTATGTTCGCTCTCTTGCGCGATCGCGCGACCGCCTCTGCCATGCACGCGAATCGTGTTCGTGCCGATCCCTTCAATGGCGATCCCCAGGCTCTCCAAAAAAATGCATACGTCCTGCACGTGCGGTTCTGCTGCCGCGAGCTTTATCGTTGTTATGCCGTTCGCTGCGCTTGCAGCCATAAGAACCGTTTCGGTTGCCGTAACACTCGTTTCCTTCATCACGATCGTCGCAGCTGACAGGCCGCCATGCGCGTCAAACACCTGAGCGCCGTTTTCATTCTCGATTGCAACGCCAAGCGCGCGCAGGCCGCAAAAAAGCGGATCAAGCGGCCGCGCGCCGATCGCATCGCCGCCGGGCATTGCGATACGCACCGCGCCCAAGCGCGCAAGCAGGGGACCGATTAAAAGCACCGAACCGCGCAATTTGCGCACAAGCGCATTCGCGAATTCCGGATCGCGGGCCTGCGTGACGATTCCGGCACGCACCACGATCTCGTGCTGCTCCTGATCGATTTCGACCTGTACGCCGAACAAACGCATAATATCAGCAAGCCTGAATACATCCTGAATCATCGCGCAATTACGCAGGCGCGTTATGCCCCGATTGAGCAAACTCGCGGCCAAAATCGGCAGCGTCGCGTTCTTCGAACCGTACACCCTGATTTCGCCGCCGAGTTCCCTGCCGCCATGAATCACAAAAACATCAGCCATATATACTCATCATAGGCCACTAAGGAATTTCGTCAAATGAAAACAGGCGCTATGCGCCTGCCTTCAGAGGTTGCAACCTTTGTTCGGCTTATGGCAATGATATCCTGTATTGCACCAAACACAATTACAGTTGCACTCTTTTCCTAAGATATATAAAAAATCGTGCCAAAACTTCTTGAAGTTTTTCACGGCAACCTCCTTTCGCGAACAGTATATCCTTGTTTTTGAAAAATGCAAGGAAAGGAAAAGTCGCGCTGCCCTTCCAGTTCAGCGCGACTTTATACACCCGCAGCTACAATGCTGCGGAGAGCCCCGGAAAGGATTCGAACCTCTGATTGCCGAAATCAAAATTCCGGCGCCTTCCCAGCTTGGCTACCGGGGCATTCATGCGAGGCTGGCCTGTCTGCTCCTGGAGCTCTTGATAATCCGGCGCTCATTCCTCAAGGAATCCTCGCATGGCTTACATAATACGTTCCGGTCGGATACGAAACGCAAAGATAAACTTAATACTCCATTCAACCAGAAAGATGCATGCTTGTCAAAAAAATAAAAAAGTGTTTTACTGTACCTACTTTTTCTTTGGCGAGGAGGCCATATGAAAACAAGTATCGTGCGGACGCTGCCTGTGCTCTTCACATTTCTCATTTTACAGGCTGGAGGAAGCATCCTATGGTGCACGGCCACAGCATGGATAGCTGGAACATTCGAATACAGCTGTATTCCAGTAAGTCGGGCAGAAGTCGGAGCAATGATCGCTGCCCAAGGGCTCATGGCGGGACTCATCCGGACGCTGATTGCCGCGTGCGGGGCATTTTCCGTCATGATCCTTACACGGAGGGGAAGGCAAAACTAACATTAAAAAATGTGCGCTTTCGAGCGCACATTTTTTATGCTTGTATTTCAAATATTTTATTCCGCGACGCCGCGCCGGAAACAAGACGAACGCGCGACAGCGGCACGCGCACGTGCTCCGCAAGAGCGCGCATCACGGCGTGATTGGCCTTGCCCTGGCGCGCCGGCTCCGTGACGGAAATCTCGAAATGCGCAGCGTCCAGCTGCGCAACACATCCCCGCTTTGCATTCGGCTTCACCTTCACAAAAATTTTCATGACGCGTGCGTACGCATAAAGCGCGCCAGCTTATCCAACGCCTTTCTTCGTGCGGAGATTTTCAATTTTACCGCATCTCCCAGTTCTGCAAATGTTTTCGCGTATCCTTTTGGGATAACCAATGCGTCGAATCCCCATCCTTGCGTGCCACGCTCGGAGAACGCAAGTTTGCCTTCCAAGCGTCCCACGAACGGATAAAAATTTTTCCCGTCGAATAGGCCATATGCAACAACCCATTCAAGGGCTCGATTCCGTTTGGGAACAAATTTCGGCAGCTGGTTGTATCCAATGGTCGAATGGACCCATTTGATGAAAGGGCCCGGAAAGCCGTTCCAACCCTTTAAATATAAAGCGACGTCTTCGGCGATCACGGGTTTGTGCAGGCGCGCATACGCTTCCCGCGTTTTGTGTTCAATGATTTTCACGACATCCATATCTTGGATTTCATCCAAATCGAGCGAAATCCGTTTGACGGGAATGCGAAGCGTCGCCGCAACTTCGCGGGCTTTATTATCATTTGACGTGACGAAATACACTTCTTTAAAGTTCATAGTTATTGGAGCAGAAATCTATCCATGAAAAATATGATGAGGCCGAATCCCGCGACAATGCCTGCGACGATCCAGAACCGCATGGTCACGCGCGGCTCAGGCCAGCCTTTCGCCTCGAAATGATGGTGGATCGGCGCGGAAATGAATATCTTTGTCTTGAAAAACTTCTTTGACGTGAGCTGGATGACGTCGGAAAGCCCTTCTACCACGAGAATAAAACCGAAGAACGGCAGCAGGAGCGCGGTGTTCGTGAGCAAGGCAATCACCGCAATCACGACGCCCAGCGACATAGCGCCGGTATCTCCCATAAAAAACCGCGCGGGATAAATGTTGAACCATAAAAACGCGACGAGCGCGCCGATAATGCTGCCGGTGAATACCATCAGATCGAACCTGCCTTCGGCAAAAGCGACGACGGCGAGCGAAGAAAGCGCAACGAGGGCAATGCCTTCCGCCAGGCCGTCCAGGCCGTTGGTTAAATCAAGCGCGAACGACGTTCCCATCACGACAACAATGAAAAACAGCGCGTAGGGCAGCACGCCAACCACGACATCGCCGAAAAACGGAATACTCAAGACGTCCCATTGCAATTTCACGGCAAACCACCATGCGCCAATGAGCGCAACCGCAAAAAAGATGAGGATGCGCTGGCGCATCGTAAATCCGTTTTTACCCCACCATTTCAGAATGCCCGCGATATCGTCAGCTGCACCGGCCAGGGCAGCCAGTATCATGAGCGCCAGCGGCAAATACGTCTGTGCGCGGTTCATGAACGAAAGTTGGCCCCAAAACCCGTCGAACAGGCGCGCGAGGAGCGCAAAGACGAGCGACAGAAGCAGTACTGTGCCCCAAATCATAATGCCGGCCATAACCGGCGTGCCTTCTTTGGCTGCGTGCATCCGGTTGAAAATCGGCGTGCCTTCTTTGGCGATATGTTTTTTGCTGTTCAGCCGCTTGATCAACGATTCAACCGGAACAACCAGCACAAGGCCGGTTCCGAATGAAATAAGCACAACAACGACGAAACGGACGATTTGGATGAATTCCGACATAAGCGCGAATCCGATTCTATTGAAGCGTTTTCAGTGTATCAGACATCCGCCGCGAATACCACGACAGAATCTCGTTCGTGTCGCCGAACCGATCATTGGAACCGAGCACGATGCTTGCGAATATTCCCGCATCGGTTTTAAATACCACGAGCAGACTGCCGCCCGCTTCAGGCGTATAGCCGGTTTTCGACCCCAGAAATCCGGGAATCTGGCTCAAAATAGCATTCGTATTATTGAGCACGAATGTCCTGCCCTGTTCGGTCACGATCGTCAGGCGCGCGTATTTGGAAAACGAGAGCAATTCCGGATATTGTTGCTCGACAAACCGAGCAAAAACCGCGAGGTCGGAAACGCTCGATACGTCTTTGCCGAGCCCGACCGGATCATCAAAACGCGTGCGCGCCATGCCCAACTCCTGCGCAATCCTGTTCATGCGCGCCACAAACTCCGGAATGCCGCCCCGGAACACCGTTCTTCCCACGGCGCGCGCAATGGCGTTATCCGACGATATCAAAAGGAAATAGAGCGCTTCGTCCCGCGTGAACTGGTCTCCGACGCGCAAATCCTTGTTGACCGATTCCACGGCAAGATCGTCCGCGGTAAGCGTCAGAATCGCAGTCGAGCTCGCGTATTGGCGCGCCACAAGCGCGGTCATCAGCTTCGTGAGGGATGCGATTCCTTGCGGAGCGTCGGAGTTCTGGGACCAGAGCGTTTCGCGCGCGCTTAAATTCCAAAGGCCTGCTGCGCGCGCACCAACCTGCGGCTCCGCATCAATCTGCTCGGAAACGGAAGATGACGCGGTTTTTTGCTGGAAAAATTGCGGCAAAAATGTCGAGATCGGATACGGAATCAAAATGTTTGCGCTGAGCGGTTTATCCGCGCGCGCGCCGGGCCGCTCCGGGCGCACGGACGCGCCGCGAGACAAAAAACGCCCTCCTGCCCACAGGACGAGAAGAGCTAATACTGCAATGAAAAATTGGGTAATCCGCATTATTCTCTTATTCGCTCACACTTGAAGGAATGATGGAATCAGCCGCGCGCTGTTCCTGTTCCTTGGATTGCTGCGCCAAACCGTCGAATTTCTTATTCAAAACTTCAAAATCAGGCAGTTCCCCGGCGTTCGCGATACCCAGAAGTTGCAGCAGCGCAAACGAAGGTTTATAGAAGAATACATGATGGCCTTTTGCGTCCTGTTCGCGCTCGATCAGGCCGCGCAAAAGCAGATTGCGCACAATAAAGCTCGAGTTCACGCCGCGCACGGCATCGATATCGGCGCGCGAAACCGGCGCGCGGTACAAAATAATGCTCAATGTTTCCAGGCTCGCTGCGGACAAATCCTGCTCGAAATCCTGGCGCAACACGCGTTCGATGGTTTCCAGATTTTCCGGCTTGGTGCCCAAACGATAAGAATCATCCTGACGCATCAGGCACAATCCCCGCTCCGGAAGCGCCTCGTACGACGCTCCAAGATGCTCCGCGACTTCTCGCGCGTCGCTGTCCGATATTCCAAGCGCTGCGGCGATATCGGCAATCCCCATCGCCTCGCCGTATGCGAACAAAAGCGATTCAAGATTCGATTGGTGCGCATTGCGCGCTGCGTCATCCATCAGAGAGTATGCTTTCAGATTTTGAAACGATAAGATCGCTTCCGTCCTGCGATTGCTCTAACGATACCATCTTTTCCCGAAAAAGGAACAGAAGCGCGAGGAACGCGACGATAATATCTATTTTCTTCGACGATGCGCCGGCGAGCGAACGCAAAGAAGTGCGCGCCTGTTGCTGGATGCGCGCGATAATATCCTGAATCTTGCGTTCGATGCTCACGACGCGCTCGGCGACCTGCTGCTCCCTGGGTTGCACGAACCGCTCCCATGTCGCGAGCACGCTCCCAAACAAGGTTGCGGCGCGCGCCGCATCAAACGGACGAGGAGGATAGAAAACAGCAGGGCGCTCGTGCCACAATTCACGCGCCGCGATGCCGACCGGCGCGCGGGCGCGCGAACGAAGATACGGCACCTGATCGCGGAACCTCCGGTATTCTTCCAGCGCCTGTTTGAGTGACGCGACTTCCTGTTCTTCTTCCGGCGTCAGCTCGAGACCCGGCAGCAACGCTTTTGATTTAATGAGCAAAAGGCGCGATGCCACAACCACGAAATCAGCAAGGTCGGAGAGCGAATGCGATTCCATGGTTCGCACCGCTTCAAGATATTGGTCGGTGACTATGCCGAGCGATACGTCAGTCACTGACAATTTGTTCTGCTCGATCAGTTCAAGAAGCAACTCGAGCGGTCCCTGGAATTGTTCAAGCCGTACGGTGACCATGCGATTGCAAAGCGCTGCGCACGACCAGAAGCGCGATATGCGAATTCATCTGCTGAAATAATTCCCGATACATCCGATGCCCTTCCCTGCGGTATTCGACAAGCGGATCGTGCTGGCCGTACGAACGCAGCGACGCGGAATCGCGCAGCCCCTCCATTGCATCCAGATGACTCATCCAGTACATATCGAACACGCGCAACAGCGCCGCGCGCGCCCAATCCCAAAATTGTTCTTTCTCCTGCCCGCCTATCTCTGATACCGGTTTCCATAGCCATGCAAATACGTCATCAACCGTTTGTTCGCGCCCCGCAGCAAGAGTCTGCTCATTCATTTTGCGGGATGCCTGTCCGAACTGCCCGAGCGCCTGCTCCAAAAATCCAGCCGGATCATCCTGCGCGAACGCCGCGTCAACCAAAGAATTTGCTTCTGCGCGCAGTTTTTCACGCACCAGATTTTGGATGCCTTCGCCATCCTTTTCAAGTACTGCTCTGCGCTCGCGGTAAAACGCGTCGCGCTGACGGTTGAGAACGTCATCATATTCAAGCACGTGTTTCCGGATGTCAAAATACAAACCTTCCACTTTTGTCTGCGCGGCATCCAGCGCCTGCGTCACGAACCGATGCTCGATCGGCTCGTCCGCGGGTATGCCAAGGCGTTCGAAATACGGCTTCAGCTTCTCCGATCCGAATACTCGCATAAGATCATCGTCCAAGGAAACGTAAAATTGGCTCGATCCCGGATCACCCTGCCTGCCGGAGCGTCCCCGCAGCTGGTTATCGATGCGCCGCGCCTCATGGCGTTCCGTGCCAATCACGTGCAAACCGCCCAGCGCCTTCACTTCCTGAGCGCCGGTTTCATGATACGGATTGCCGCCCAACAAAATATCAACGCCCCTGCCTGCCATGTTAGTTGCCACGGTCACCGCGCCGCGCGCGCCTGCCTGCGCGATGATCGCGGCTTCCTGCTCGTGGTTTTTCGCGTTCAGCACATGATGGGGAATGCCTTCGCGGTCTAACAATTTCGACAGGTATTCGTTTTTTTCTATGGAAATCGTGCCGACAAGAACCGGCTGGCCGCTCTCGTGGCGCGCTTTGATTTCTTTGACGAGCGCCGTGAATTTTCCCTGTTCGTTGCCGAATACTTTGTCCGGTGAGTCGGCGCGCACCATCGGCTGATGCGTGGGAATCTGCACGACGTCAAGGCGATACACTTTATGGAATTCTTCCGAGGACGTTGCCGCGGTTCCCGTCATGCCGGCAAGCTTCGGATACATGCGGAAATAATTCTGAATCGTAATCGTAGCGTACGTTCTGCTCTCTTCCTGGATGCGCACGCCCTCTTTGGCCTCGAGCGCCTGATGCAGGCCGCCGGAATAGCGCCTCCCGTGCATGAGCCTGCCCGTGAATTCGTCTACGATGACAATCTCCCCGTTTTTTACCACGTAGTGCTTGTCGCGCTGGAACAGAACGTGCGCCTTGAGCGACTCCTCAAGATGATGCACGAGCACGAGATTGTTCTCTTCATAAATTTTTCTGCCCAGAAGCGAGTTCACTTTTTCAATACCCGCTTCGGTCAGGGACACGGCGCGCTTTTTTTCGTCCACGGTATAATCATCCGCTGCGCGCAGGCGCGGAGCAACTTTCGCAAATTCGCGATACAGTTTTCCCGCGTCTTCATCCGGCGCGGAAATAATGAGCGGCGTGCGCGCTTCATCGATGAGAATGCTATCCACTTCATCGATGATCGCGTACGAAAACCCGCGCTGCACCATCTGCGCCTTGTCGTACACGAGATTATCCCGCAGATAATCGAATCCGAATTCGCTGTTCGTGCCGTACACAATGTCGGCTTCGTACGCTTCCCGTCTGCCGACCGGCTTCAAAAATTCATGCACAATCTTAAAGCTGCCCAGTTCGTCGCGCTTCGCATCCTGCGCAAGCGCGCCAACATGAAGCGATGCAGCCGCCTGCGCCGAAGTATAGAGTGGATCATATAGAAACGCATTGTCATGCACGAGGCAGGCGACGCGCAATCCGAGCGCGTCGTAGACCTGGCCCATCCACACGGCGTCGCGCTGCGCGAGATAATCGTTCACCGTCACGATGTGCACGCTGCCGAAAAGTCCGCGCAAATACGCAGGCAGCGTTGCCGCGAGCGTTTTTCCTTCTCCTGTTTTCATTTCCGCAATCTTCCCGTGAGCCATCGCGATGCCCCCCATCAGCTGTTCGTCGAAATGCCGTTGGCCAAGAGTCCGGCGCGCTATTTCGCGCACGAGAGCGAACGCTTCAGGAAGAAGCGCGTCAAGTGATTCGCCGCCCGATGCCCGAGCCTGGAGCGCCATGCTGCGTTCGCGGAGCGCTTCGCGCGTCAATTTTTCAAACTCCGACTCGAAGCCGTTAATCGCGCGCACTGTAGGCAAAAAACCGCGCGCCGTGCGCGCTTCGACAGTCTGAAAAAATTGTTTCACGAACTGAAACATGTCTGCCACAAAATCTATTCCTCCGAATCGTTCTGTTTATCCCGGATGCCGTTTTTAAATGCCTTGCCCGCGTTCCTGCGCAGCGTAAGGGGTTTTTCTTTGCATTTCTGAAGCTGGCGCGCGATCTCGAGTTCCATCTTGTCGATCGCGGCGTACAGATCGGCAGCATGCTCGGTATTACTTATATGCGCGCTCCCCGCATGCAGGGTAACAGTAACCTCGAACACCATCCCTTCCCGATGATGAGTAATGCGCTGAACTGCAACCGCGCACCGCGGATTCCTCCCGAATCGCTCTGCCAGTGCGGCGATTTTTTCGAATTTCCGTTCGATATAAGCCTTGAGCGGTCCCGTTGCCTCCGTATGTCGAAATGAATACGCAATATTCATATACCCCTTCAGTATGCAGTGTACCTGTTCCGCGGCATTTTCGCAAACGTCCGACGACAAAACCCCGTCCCGCATCCATAGCTGTAGGCGGTACAGCAAAAGATGCAGAACGGGGTTTGTGTGCGTTTGTCTTTATCTGCGCGCTTTCCTGCGCTTCGGCGCTGCTTTGCGCGCCGGTTTGCGCACGGCTTTACGCGCTGGCTTGCGGCGTACTCCTGCTTTCTTGGCAACTGTTTTCTTCTTGACAGCCACCTTCTTTCGTTTCACCATATTTTTGCGTTCGCCCTTTTCAGGAAGAAATTAATTCCGGACGCTCGACGCGCGCATCCGAGTTTCAAAACAATGAAACAAATTGCATCATTCGCGCAATCAACTGACAATACGGAAAAGCCATACGCATTCGTGCGCATCTTCGCACGAACATATACGTATATTGTAAGAGGTATGCGTTGTTTGACAACTGTGGATAAGTGCAAATACTTCAGCATTCGGTTGGACGGCGATGAAATAAAAAATAATGCGCTGCATCTTTGACATCTGCGCAACAGTTCCATACAATACATGACATGGAGTGCGTTCTCGCACCCCTGCCGGACAGCACTCACTTAACTTATAGGTATTGGAGTATTACTTCCGGCAGGGATGCGAGAATATACGTCTGATGATTCCGTGCGATGGAATCGCGATCCAGCAAACCCCCGCGCAGAGCGCGGGGGTTTGCTGGACGCCCGGAAAATTGTCCGGGATACTAAAAATCCAGCACCCGCCAAAAGGCAGGTGCTGGATAGTAGGTACTGGAGATGCCTTCTCGCTTTCACGGTCCGGCTTTCACTTAACTTGAGAGAGTATAGCACGGTTTTCCGAAAAAATCAAGGGTGTATCGGGCAGCGCAATTCATCGAACAAAATCCATTTTCTGAAAAAGCGCTGGAAAGGAGGCAATTCAATTGCTACACTAGATCCTTAAGGCGCGTGCAGCGATTCAAAGAAAACGCCCGCAGCGACTCTGAAACGTATCTCTTGATCATATCAGCAAATATCCGTCAGCGCTTATGACTTCCAAAACCTACGCCATAGCAGCAAGCATCGCCATTTTCGCAGGCGCTTCTTTATTTTTGATCAAAACAACGCGCACGCTCTCCTTTTCCCAAAAAGAAAGGGATACGATTTCGCAAACCAAAACAGCAGCTGTCCAGAGGCCAACGCCAACGATTAACCCTGCTATCCTGCGCCTTTCACCCGTTCCCGCAACGGTGAAGGCAGTTTATCTCACCGCGTGGTCTGCGGGAAACGAAACGAAAATCAATGAAATCATCAAACTCGCTGATGCAACCGAACTCAACGCGGTTGTGATCGACGTCAAAGACTATACCGGCGAAGTTGCGTTCAGAACGCAAAGCGAACAGCTGCGCGCCGTGGGATCCGAAACCGACAAAATCAAAGATTTGCCTCAGCTCGTCAGCCGCCTGCACGAGCGCAATATCTATGTGATCGCGCGCATCGCCGCGTTCCAGGATCCCCTGCTTGCAGGGCGCAAACCCGAGCTCGCGATTCTGGACAGCCGCACCCAAAAACCATGGAAAGACAATAAAGGATTATCATGGGTTGATCCCGCAGACACGCGCGTATGGGACTATCTCATCGAAGTCGCGAACCAGGCGATCAAGGCGGGCGTGGATGAAATCAATTTCGACTACGTGCGCTTTCCTTCGGACGGCAATCTCGCAACGCTCCAATACCAAACATACAATGCGCGCGCGCTGACCAAAGCAGATCAATTGAAACAATTTTTCAAATATCTGAATGGTAAACTCAAACCAACCGGCGCAGTGCTCTCTGCCGACCTGTTCGGATTGAGCACGCTCAATACCGATGATCTGGGCATTGGCCAGGTACTGGAAAACGCGCTCCTGTACTTCGATTACGTCTCGCCCATGGTATACCCGAGTCATTACGCGTCCGGCTCGTTCGGATACAAAAATCCTGCACTCTACCCGTACGACGTGGTATACCAATCGCTCACGAGCGCAATGGCAAAACGAAACCGTCTCATCGCCGCGCTCACCGCATCAAGCACGCAGGCGCTCGCATCTTCAACCTCGCAACTTGCGCCAAGCCCAAAAACCCCTATAATGGTTCAGGTTGGAACCATCCGGCCATGGCTCCAGGCATTCAATCTTGGCGCGACATATACGCCGGATATGGTGCGCAAACAAATTCAGGCAACCCAAGATGCGGGTTTCACGAGCGGCTGGTATATTTGGAACCCGTCGAATGTATACAATGCCGCGGCTTTTCTGCCGCAGCAATAAACATACAGAGAAGAAAGCCAGGGTAGCTCAGCTGGTTAGAGCGCAGCACTCATAACGCTGAAGTCGAGAGTTCGAGTCTCTCCCCTGGCACAAAATCCGCGCATCGCAAATCGCACAACACAGATCGTTTGTTGCTGAATTTTTACGAATACGCTATACTGCACTTCATTGCAGCTGTGGTGTAGCCTGGTTAACACGTCGCCCTGTCACGGCGAAGACCGTGGGTTCAAATCCCATCAGCTGCGCAAAAACTAAATATCATTCGGCCGCTCTGTCCCACTGAAGGTGAACCCGCCTCTGGTAAACAAGCGGATCTGGCTGGCTGCGTAAATATTCTGCCGTATTATAACTTCAAAACCGCCTTCCGGCGGTTTTGTCGGTAAACCCGATTGCGTTTTCCTTATTTGAACAGCAAGGCAAATTTCTGTCCTTGTTTTCCAAGCACTTCCTGCCAGAGGAACTGTTTGATGGCGGCAACGAAAGTTACTAGCATGTTGTCATTCCTATTGATATATGTCGCTCCCGGATAGAACTTCTTTACGAAAATTCTTCATCGCTTTATCC
>DAIDAW010000014.1 GCA_027310425.1 bacterium
CCCAAATACTGAAATCGCGGCACTTTTTCCCCATCAACTTTCACTTCTTCTAAAAACATCTTGCCGGTCGAGCCCACAGGTCAAAATTGCCGTATAATGCTCGTTAAATCACCAATTCCTCCAGCGTTTCACTGTGCTTCGCTGTGCCAATAACTTCGTACTCTTTACCTTTGTAGTGGCGATATTTTCCTGGCTTAATCATGTTATTCCCCATGACACTTTTTATTCTTTAATTCCTATCCATACACGCGTTCCGTCGAGATCGGCTTGCGATTCATGCGCGCCTGCAATTTTCTCGAACAAAACTTCTCGTGCCTTTGTTTCCTTTTTCAGAAACTCCGTATTTTGCCTCACGAATGCAAGGCCTTCCGGCGCGTCGAGGTATAACGATATCGTATCCTGCGGCATCAAATGAGCATTCTGGCGCGCATCCTGAATCGCGCGCACGAGCTCGCGCAGTATTCCTTCCTGCTTCAATTCTTCAGTGAGCGCGGTATCGAGCGCTGCCTGATAGCGGCCTTCCGCATGCTGCGCATATCCCTGGGTAAATTGCTGCACGAACCGTATCTGCTTCACATTCACTTCATCCTTCAGAATGTCCTGCAGCGATTCGTCGAACCGATATTTTTCCAGAATTTCCAGCGTTGCGAGCGGCTGACGCACTTTGATGCCTGACGTCGCGCGCAGCATGAGCGCGATTTCCGCAAATTTTCGCACGCGATCCATCGCCTCACACATCTGTCTGTTTGGCGAGGTCAATTCTTGAAACACAGGCCACGTTGCTTCATGTACGCTTTGCGGCATTTGCTCGGGATTTTTCGCGCGTTCGCGCACTGCCTGCCAAATCGATTCTGCCAAAAACGGCACAAACGGCGAGAAAAGCACTGCAACGTCTTTGAGCACCAGCGCAATTTCGCGCGCCGCAGTTTCCAATTCTCCCTGAGATTCAGGTTTTTGCAGTTTTCTGCGCGAACGGCGGATATACCAACGCGACAGATCGTCGATAAACCCCTGCAATTCCCTACTCGCTTCAAATACGTGATACTGCTCCAAATGCGACTCCACGGCGGATATCAGCTGCCCGAGGCAAACCCGTATCCACACATCGAGCGCGTCTTTCGAGCGTTCGTCGGCGCTAAAATCAACTAGTGCCGGCGCATACGTTTGCCAGAATTTTACGACATTCAGAATGGTCAGAAGCTCCTGGTGCGCCCTGCCTAAATCGCGCAGCGCAAAACGCTTATATTCGCCCGGATCGTTGACTGTATAAAAATACCAGCGCAACGCATCGACGCCGTATTGCTCCATCACCTGCCACGGATCAACGATATTGCCTTTGGACTTTGACATTTTCTCGCCTTTTTCGTCCACCACGTGGCCGATGGAAATCACGTTGAGAAACGACGGACCAAGATCCAGGGCGCTCGAAATCGCAAGCAAGGTGTAAAACCATCCGCTCGTCTGGTCGATGGCTTCGGAAATATAGTGCGCGGGATACGGCACTGTTTCGCGAACGAGTTTCTGGTAATCAAGTTCGGCAGGATCGTCGCCTGGCTGCATCTGGCTGAACGGAAAATGGTATTGCGCAAACGGCATGGCGCCGGAATCGAACCACACGTCAATTACGTCTTTGATACGGTGCATCGGCCCGGCGCATTGGGGGCACACAAGGACAATATCATCAACGTACGGCCGGTGCAGATCGAGCATGCCATCGTCATTGAACGGCGTATTGAATCCTTGGTATTCGCGCATCTCGGCAACTGCGAACGAAGACAATGAAAACATCTGCTCGAGCGTCGTGTGGCGCAGCACGGATTCCAAAAGCCACAAGGGATCGCCGTGCGACACAAGCA
This sequence comes from bacterium, assembly GCA_027310425.1. Taxonomy (GTDB): domain Bacteria; phylum Patescibacteriota; class Minisyncoccia; order UBA6257; family Brennerbacteraceae; genus JAKALE01. Next base: position 1,857 of record DAIDAW010000014.1, read on the forward strand.
CGATATTCTTTCCGCGGTATGTCTGTTCGCATTCGCGAATCACGCGAGCAACGCGGCGCAGCACGTCCTCATGGCTTTCGCCGCTTTCCGGCCGCGCAGCGAGTCGCCCTGCGAGCGATTTTGATTCCAACGACTGCTTGAACCCGTCATAGCCTGATTCCGGCTGATAGTTATATACGCCGAAATTCAATTCGCGCAGGCGCTCGTCAAATTTCAATTCTGCGCCCGGGCACGCAGCATGAAGAATCTGCGCAGTCTGTTTTGTGCGCGTCAAATCAGAGCTGATGATAACGTCGATGCCTTTTTGTTTCAGTTGCTGCGCTGTTTTTTGCACTTCCTGCTTTCCCTGCTCGGTCAGCTCGCTGACCATGTCCTGCTTCTCGGGCCAGCCAGCATAATAGTGCCGCTCGGTTGATGTCGCGCCGCCGTGGCGCACGAGATAATACACGTTCGGCTGATACGCGCGCCGGGACAACTCGTCAATTGATCCGATGACCACCTGGTGGTGTGCGTCCTTGTCGCACACCCACGCAGGCAATGGCGTACCCCAATAGCGCTCGCGCGATAACGCCCAATCCTTGAGATCGTTGAGCCATTCGCCGAATCTGCCGTGCTGCAAATGCTGGGGAACCCATCGGATGCGCTCGTTATTGTCAATGAGCGTTTGTTTGATCGTGCTCATGCGGACAAACCATGATTCGTGCGCATAATAGAGGAGCGGACTCTTGCATCGCCAGCAAAACGGGTACGTGTGCGTTACGACTTCGGTTTTGTACAGGATATTTTTATCTGTGAGCCACTGGAGCATGCCTTGTTCGACTTCCTTGTCTTTCACCCATTTTCCTGCCCACGGGATAACTGCAGGAATGAACTTCCCGTGAATATCAACCGTATGGTATTCGGGAAGTTGGTGTTTTTTGCCGAGCTCAAAATCTTCCACGCCGTACATCACCGCAGTGTGCACGATGCCGGTTCCTTCGGTCGCGGTTGCAAACTCAGCCGGCAGCACCTGGTATGCGTTTTCAATGTTTTTCGGTTTTGCTTGGACAAGATACGGAAACAGCGGCTCGTAACGCATGCCGACCAATGCCGATCCTTTTGTTTCCCGCATAATTTCGTATGCGCCTTCCACAATACTGATCCGTTCCTTCGCGAGCACGAACACGTCCCCTGACTGAATCTTGACCCATACATAATCGATGTCCGGATTGACAGCAAGCGCCACATTGCCCGGCAAAGTCCACGGCGTTGTGGTCCACGCAAGAAAATACGCGTTTGGAAATTGCGCATTGAAAATTGAAAATTTCACGTATACCGACGTGTCCTTCACGTCCTGGTACCCCTGCGCGACCTCGTGCGACGACAACGGCGTTTCGCAGCGCGAACAATACGGTACGACTTTGTAATCCTGGCTGAGCAGCTCTTTCTGCCACATCTTTTTGAGAATCCACCACACGCTTTCCATATATGACGGATCGTATGTGATGTACGGATGCTCCAAATCGAGCCAGTAACCGATGCGCTCGGTGAACCGATCCCATTCCTGCTTGAACCGCCACACGGTTTCCTTGCATTTTTTGTTGAACGCGGCAATGCCGAACGTTTCGATATCCGCCTTCGTTTTCGTATTGATTTCCTTTTCCACCTGGAGTTCTACCGGCAATCCATGCGTATCCCAGCCAGCCTTGCGCACCACGGAAAATCCCCGCAATGTCTTGTAGCGCGGAATAATATCCTTGAACGCGCGTGCAATCACGTGGTGAAGCCCGGGCGCGGCATTCGCGGTCGGCGGGCCCTCGTAGAATACAAACTCTTTATCCCGGGACGGCGCCTTTCTTGCGAGCACGCGCTCGATGATTGCATGCTGTTTCCAAAACGCAAGCACGTTCCGCTCCAGCTCCGGAAGCGGCGAAGGATTTTTGTTTTGCTGTGGTTCTGCCATAGGTTTAAAATGCGTTCATTATTCGTCGTTTTGCATTATTGCGAAACATCATATTTTTTCCAGCACCGGAATGCCCAAGAGCCCAAGGCCGGTTTTCAGCACCGCGCAAACGCTCTGCGCAAGGCCAAGGCGCGCTCTGCGCGCTTCTGCCGGAGCACTCAAAACAGGATACTGCTCATACCATGCATTCGAACGCGCCGCCAAATCGTACAAATAATTTGCTATGAGATTCGGAAGGTTCTCCTGGGCAGCTTGCCGAACTGTATCTTTGAATGCGGCAGCGCGTTTTGCAAGTTCGAATTCCTGGCGCTCGAGCCGAGAAAGATCCCGTACGCCCAGCGCGCGCGCTTTGGCGTGCGCTTTTCTCGCAATGTTTGCAAGCCTCGCATACGTATAAAGCGCATACGGCGCGCTGTTGCCGTCAAGCGAAAGCATCTTACTCCAATCAAACACGATATCGGTATTGCGATTCTGCGACAGGTCATTGTATTTCACCGACGCAATGCCGATCAGGCGCGCGATAGTCTGGATCTCCTGTGCGGAAAGTTCTGGATTTTTCTGCTGCGCGATGGATTCTGCTTTTTTAATGGCTTCATCCAGCACTTCTTCCAAAAGGACGGTTCTCCCTTGGCGCGTGGAAAGTTTTTTCTTGTCCTGCCCCAGAATCATGCCGAATTTCACATGCACAAGGTCAATGCCTTGCGCAAGGCCGCATGTGCGCGCCGCGGCAAACAATTGTTCGAAATGAAGCGCCTGCTCGTTTGCAACAACGTAGAGCACGCGGTTCGGTTTTATTGTTTCCTCGCGCTCGATAATCGTAGCAAGATCGCTCGTTGCATACAGGAATCCTTCATCCGATTTCTGGATAAGCATCGGAGGGAGCCCTGCTTTGTCAAGATCGATAATCATCGACCCTTCGCTCTGGCGCGCATATCCTTTTTTGACACAATCAGGCACGACGGCTTCAGTATATCTGCGGTAATGACTCTCGCCGTGCTGATAAGTAAACTTCAAGATGCCCAAACGACGGTACAGCCGGTCGAATTCCTTTATGCTGTTGCGCGCGAGCGCCTGCCACATGCGTATGCTGTCCTTTTCCTCGCGCTGGAGCTTCACCGTTTCTTTCTTGGCCATCTGGGTATATTCGGGCTTTTCTTTCTCGTCCATGGTAAAACGCACATATAAATCCTGCATATCCCTGATCGTGAGCTTTGCCACGGGTTTGCGGGCAAAAAGTTTGTATGCGGCAATCAGCTTGCCCGCGAGCATGCCCCAGTCGCCGATATGGCTATCGGTTATCACGCGGTATCCCAAAAATTTGTAGATGCGCGCAAGCGCGTCGCCGATGATGGTCGAGCGGATATGCGCGATGGAAAGCGTTTTGCCGATATTCGGGCTGGAATACTCCACGAGCACGGTTTCCTGCGCGGTTCTTTTCTCCGGTTTCGTGACTTGCCGAAGCGCCTGCGCGGCAAACTCCGGAGACAAAAAGAAATTTATATATCCATTTTTCACCTCAAGGCGCTCAACCATGCTTTGGACCTGCCCGTCTTCTTCCAATTCCCGCTTCAGATCTTCGGCGACGAGGAACGGAGATGTATTCCGCTCCTGTGCCAGCACGAATGCGGCGTTCGTGGAAAAATCGCCGAACGCAGGGCGTTCGGACGCGAACATTGAAAATGCGTCCTGCGCCAGCCCGCTTTTCTGCGCCACATACGCTTTAAGAGATTCGGCGATGAACATACCTATAGTATAACAAAAGACCTCCGCGAGGAGGGTTTATACAGAGATGCTTATTTTGGAACGGAAAACCCTCCTCACGAACGAGGCGCACGAATAGCAATCGCACGGATGAAAAGGGTATGCTGCATACGGCAATCATACCCGACCAAATTGCGCCTGTCAAACGGATGCGGATGGTACAATATACGCGTATGGCGATATTTGCCGAAAATAGAAAAGCATCGTTCGATTATGAAATCCTGGAAACGTTCGAGGCTGGTTTAGTGCTAGCGGGATTTGAAGCAAAATCCGCGCGCGCAAAACGCGTCAATCTGCAGGACAGCTATCTGACAATCCACAACAACGAACTCTGGCTCACGAACGCATCATTCTATCCTCTGCAACCGAAAAACATCCCTGTTTCGTACCAGCCGGACCGGCCGCGCAAGATTTTGGTCCATACAAGCGAGTTGAAACGCCTTATCGGAAAGGTTCGCGAGGCGCGGTTGACTTTAATCCCTCTTCAGATATATAATGTCAAGCAGCGTCTGAAACTGAAGTTTGCCCTCGCAAAGAGCAAGCGGCGGTTCGAAAAACGCGACCTGTTACGCCAGCGCGATATTACGCGCGACGTCCAGCGAACATTGAAAACAGACGCCTGACATCCCTGGGGATGACGGGCTTCGACATTGAAGACGGTTTTGCATGCGGATCGAGGAATCCTGTACCCCTCGTAAAATACCGGGAATCCAAGAAATGCCAACTATTCATTTGTGACTCCAGCATTTGCTGCGGTTGCATAAGGCACTCTCCGCTTAGGCGGAGCATCCGTTCCTTTGACGTCCGATAGAAGGAAACGGGTGTCAGCTCATCGGGCTCTGGATGCGGCTCTGCTTGAAAGCCGCGTCCGAATCATCCTCAAGCACCGGGAAGAAACGTTTGTGCGGCTTTCCCTCTTCCCCTGACTCAAACCGCCCTATACCCGTAGACCTGCAAGACCCAACCTTGAATGGACGTGGGTTCGACTCCCACCATCTCCACTCCGTTAGAATTTTTGTAAAAATACACAAATTCAACGGCTCCCCTTTCGTATTTTCCGTTCTCTCTGCGCATGCAGAACGATGAAAATTCTGACGGGGACAACTGCAAAATAATTTCAACACCTATTTACAGACAGCCTCCCAAACCGCAGCAGTCAAAATTTAAGAGCAATGATCAGATTACTGCGGCCAGCGTACGAGTCATTGATGAAGAAGGCACCAACCATGGCGTGCTTTCCATCGAGCAGGCAAAAGCTCTTGCAAAAGAACGCCACCTCGACCTCGTGCAGCTGACATTCGATGAAATCCCGGTGGCGCGGCTCATCAGTTTCGGCAAATTCAAGTACCAGCAGGAAAAGCTCAAACGGCAGCACCAGTCAAAAGAAAAGAAAGTTGATTCCAAAGCAGTGCGCATCACGCTCGTAAGCCAGCTCCACGACTTGGAAACTCGGGCGCGCCAGGCGGAATTGTTTCTGGAGCAGGCCCAGCACGTACAGATTGATCTCGTGTTGCGCGGACGCCAGAAAGCGCACGTTCCGCTCGCACGCGAAAAAATGAAACAATTCCTCACGCTCATCAAAACTCCGATCAAAATCATCAGAGAAGGCCAGGTTCCTCGCGGACTTCAAACCTTCATCACCAAAGCATAAAACGATATGAAAAAAACCATCAAACTCATCACGTCGCGCCTGCGAATCACGCGGAACAAAAAGATCATGCACCGGACAGTTCAGCAAGGGCACAAGAAGGCGAAAGAGACGGGAAACATTATGAGAAGCAAACGCAAGCTCCGGCGCGCGGAATCTTCTCTTATGAAAAAGGTCGCGCGAAAATATCATGGCACCATGTCCAACTCATAACCGTTTATGACACGCATCAAACGCGGCGCAGTCGCAACCAAAAAACGCGGAAAAATCCTGCGCCAAACCAAAGGATTCCGCGGATCGTCGAAAACGAAAGAGCGCCAGGCGCGCGAACGCCTGTTGCACGCTCTTTCGCACGCGTACGTGGGACGAAAACTCAAAAAGCGCGACATGCGCAAATCCTGGCAGGTCAAAATCAATGCCGGAGCCCGCGCCGAAGGCGCCACGTACGGAACATTGATACACGCGCTCAAAACGCACGGCATCAAACTCGACCGCAAAATCCTTGCCTACTTTGCCGAACACGAACCGCGCGTATTCGCGAAAATCGTTGCGGAAGCGAAATCATAAGAACAGAACACGCATCAGGAAAACGCGCTGCGTCCTGGGACGCAGCGCGTTTTCTTTTGCATCGCCTTTCCCCGACTAGATCGGAGTCAAATAATATTACCGGAATCGATACCGAGAATATCTTTCATACTTATGTATAGCTAACACGACGCGAAAAACTCTGTCAATGCGCGCTAGGTGAGCATCCAACGTTCCGGAACGCGGCCATTATCAAAACGCACCCCTTCCTGAAGCAAAAGCCGCTTTTTGCGCGCCGATCCTCCGCGCCCCGACCACTTGCCGATCAGTCCGGACGAAGGGATGACCCGATGGCACGGAACGTCCGGCCAGCGTTCGTTTTTGCGCATTGCGTTGCCGACTGCGCGCGCTGCCCGAGGATTCCCCGCTCTGCGCGCAACCGCAGCATACGTCATCACTCTGCCTTTTGGAATGACGCTCACAATCGCATACACGGCTTTAAAAAAAAGTGCGCCGGTCTTACGGTTTTCCCTTGGGAATTTCTTTTGCATACGTCGAATACGCGATAGTGCCGGTGCGGAAAATGCGCACATCTCGATGTTCTTCAGAAACCACGAACACCGTGGTGCCAGGCAAACGGAACGAACACGCGATGCCGGCGAGATGGCGTGTATGCACCTTGCGCGAAAATCCGAACGCCTCGGATAAATCATCGCCTCCCTTTGCCCCCATTTGTTCCGCGACGCCTTTCGGGTCCATACCTTCCAGATACACGCCGCTTGCGATAATACTGCCCCGCCTGCTGACTAGAATCGCGCCGTCGAAATCAGCCGTCTTCGCCAATACGTCTTCGAGGGCATCCGCTGAATAATCCGGAATGACGTATTCGCGCTCGGAAAAGAGATTTTGCGAACTGTCGGGAAACGAAGCGAATTCCTGCAACCATTCCCTTTTCCAGCCGCATACAATCAGCATGCCGAACGCTTTGCGCCTGCGGCGCATCAATCTCGCAAGCGCATGATACATCATGGAGAGAAGAATCCGGTCCTGTTCCGACTCGATGTCCTGGAATGCGCGCTCAATGCGGCCCTGCTCTGCGCGGGAACTCCAGGGCATCATCGCAAGAACTGCCTGAAATCCGTTTGAAAAAAGGGAAGAAATGCGTGAACGGATCATGACCATCCCACGATACTACGGCTGTTTCAAAAGCGCAAGCAACGCACTGCACGAATGCGTATTGGCAACATCCCGCTTCTCGCACCAGCCGCGCCGCGCCTGTCCCGCGCCAAAGAGCATCGCGTCAAGATGACGCGCGTTGTGGCTGTCGGTGCCGAGCGAAAACAGCGCGTGATGCTTTTTTGCCAAACGGATATTGCTATCGTTCAAGTCGAGGCGATTCGGGAACGCGTTAATTTCAAGCATGGTATGCGTGCGCGCAGCGCACCGCGCAAGCTCTTCGATATCAACCTCGTACGCCTGGCGCTCGAACAAAAGCCTGCCGGTCGGATGGAATACGACATGCACATGGCGGTTTTCCATCGCGCGCATGATGCGCCCGGTCATATCGCGCTCAGACATCGCAAATGCCGAATGCACGGACGCGCCCACGAAATCCGCTTTCGCAAGTACGGCGTCGGAGATATCCAACGTTCCGTTTTTCAGGATATTGACTTCAAGCCCCTTAAGAATCCGTATCGTCCCTTGTAATTTCTTGTTGAGCGCGTCGATTGCTGCGAATTGCCTGCGGATCGTTTTTTCGTCCATGCCGCGCGCGATGCCTAAAGATTTCGTATGATCAGTAATCGCAATATATTCATATCCTTTGCGCGCGGCGGCGCGCGCCATCTGCTCTATGGTCGCCTCTCCATCCGACCAATCCGTATGCATCTGAAGGTCTCCTTTGATATCGCTCACGCTGATCAGACGCGGCAACTTTCCGGTCCGCGCCAATTCCAGCTCGCCGATATTTTCCCGCATTTCCGGCTCGATATAATCAAGACCGAGTTTTTCATACAGCTCCTGTTCGGTCTTGCCCGCAATCATCCGCCATTCGCCATTCGCCGTTCGCCGATACAGTCCGTACTCGTTCAATTTCCAGCCTTTTTCTATGGCAAGTTCGCGCAACGCGATATTGTGCTCCTTGGAGCCGGTGAAATAATTGAGCGCCGCGCCCCAGCTTTTCTCAGGCACCGCGCGCACATCAACATCGATGCCTGACTCCAGCCGGACCGAGCTTTTCGTATTCCCCGCGCCATATACCTCCACGACACCAGGCATTGCGATGCACGCGTCCATCAAACGCTTCGGATTGCGCGACACCGCAAGAAAATCCATATCGCGCACGGTTTCTTTCATGCGCCTGATTGAACCCGCTACTATGAGGCGCTCGACGCCCGGGACGCCCGCCAAGAGCCGCTGGATATTCTGCGCCTGATCGTATACCGACCCCAACAGGAATCTGCCGTTTGCCTGCTGCGAGAATTGGAGATGCGCAAAAAGTTTGCGTTCCGATTTTTCTCCGAATCCGGGCAAAGATTGCACGGCGTGCTGCGTAAGAGCCTTGCGCAAATCCTGAATCGTTTTGATGCCGAGTTTTTTGTACAGCTTGTATGCCGTTTTCGGCCCGATGCCTTCGACCGCCGCCAAAGATTCCATATCAAACGGAAATCGCTTTTTGAGTTTCTCGAACTCCTTGATGGTTCTGGTTTTTGCGAATTCCTGTATTTTGAGCGCGAGCGCTTTCCCGACTCCCGGTATCTGCTCCAGATCCCGCAGTCCCATATCAGAAACATCCTGATCAAACAGGTCAAGCGATTGGGCGGCGCGCTCGTACGCCTGCGGCTTGAACGCGATATCTTGCGAACGCAAATACATCGCAATCAGCCGAAACAAACGCGCAATCTCTTTGTTTGCGTTATGCGCCATTCCCGTATTGTCGCACGTTCCGGCAAAACAGAAAATCCTGCGCATGCGCGCAGGATTTTTCCTATTATATTCATCGAACGATGATTTTAACCCAGAACGGCTTATCGCCGCGAGGGCCAAGCCCGAAAATCTGTTTCGGGCCCTTAAGCATCCACTCCCCCGTGTATATTCCCGGCCGAGACGGTGCGACCAGCAAAATAGATGCGTCAACTGCCTGATCGTATCCGATTCTGCCGCCAAGCTGTGCAGGAACGCCCTGCATTGCCTCGCCGCCCACTGGAACGATTGAGTAGCTTTCATCCCACAGGCACGTGCCGGTATTTTTCAGACGCCATATTTTGACGAACGCCGCAGCCGGCTGTACAACCGTGTTATCCGGCACCGTGACATCCGAGATGAATTGCATCCGATTCACGCACTGATCCGCTGGGTAAAACACGGTCGGCGCACCCACCGTAGCTTCGACATAAACAGGCGGGGCAACGTATATCGTCGGCGTCGGCGTCGCCCTGGTAAACCACGGCTTTGCAACAGGGCGAACTATAAGTACTGCGACAATCGGGAGTCCAAACACTGCCGCATATACCATAACCTTTCCGACCGCCATTGCAAGCGCTCCGCGCACAAAATCGCGGTATGCGGAAAATCGCGACATCTTCCCGCGCACACGATCCGTTGTCCCGTCGCTCTGCTCCGCCACGCCGATAAATGTGAGAAAGGTGCCGACAAAGAAAATAACTCCGTCAATCAATAGCCACTTCCATTCCATCGCGTCCTCCTTTCCGGACACGATAATTAAACAATGTATTTTTCTATTGTCAAGTTGATACCGCGCCCTGGAGGGGGCGCGCTTGCATTCTCTTGATGCGCTTGATACGAGTTCATCTATAACTCACGCAAAATGACTTTTAAGGTATGGTTGATTTGTTTCTCGGGCGCGGCGGCAAAAACAAAAATCAGCCGCGCGATGGCAGCTGATTTTCGCTATTCTCTTTGCTTCTCCTGTACCTCCCTGGATTTCGCTGTTGCTAGCTCCAGTACGATCCGAATCGTACCAAGAAGCAGAAACAATCCAACAAGGCATACAACCCCCAAAAGTTCTGTCCACCATTCCGGAGAATTGAATGATGCATCAGTTTTGGCTGAAAAAACAATGATTGCGATCCATAATACAATCATTATTCCTGAGCTGTATATACTGACGGCTTTCATCGCGCCTCCTTTCGTGTGAGCGCATGAATATTACATTCCTTTTCGGATCGTTTGTCAAGAATCGCGTTTACAAAAACGCTGGCGCGTATCAAGCGCCTCTTGTTTTCAAAAACTACGCTTTTGCAAGCGTGATGTCGCCTTTTTCATCCGCCACGCGCACCGTATCGTTCCTGCGCACGCTGCCGTCCAGAATTCTGCGCGCGAGCGGATCTTTGATTTTCGTCGAAATCACGCCGCGCAAAGGGCGCGCGCCGAATACCGGGTCATAGCCGAGTTCCGCGATGCGCACAAGCGCTTCATCGGAAACCTGAAGGACGATGCCATGCGCATCCATCACCTGTTTGGCGAGCGACCGAATATTGAGCGCGACGATTTTGCCTATCTCGTCTTTCCCCAGCTGCCGGAACGCGATGATCCCGTCGAAACGATTGAGTAATTCCGGTTTGAAATAATCGACGAGCGCGCGCTTGAGGTCGCCGGAGAAATCGGCCACGGCTTTCCCTTGTTCGATCTGCTCCTTGATGTACTGCGAATTCGCGTTCGACGTGCAGATGATAATCGTATTTTTGAAATCGATCTCGCGCGAGAGCGTATCGGTGATTTTGCCTTCGTCGAAAATCGGCAGGAAAATGTCGATGAGCTGGCTATTCGCTTTTTCGAATTCATCGAGCAAAATGAGCGAAAACGGCTTTTGCTTCACCGCCTCCACGAACGCGCCGCCCGCGGCTCCGTCCGGAGATCCGATAAACTGCGCAACGGCTTTCTGATCCTGATATTCGGACATATCGAACCGGATCATCGCGGCTTCGGAACCGAAATAGAGTTCGGCAAGCGCTTTGGAAAGTTCTGTTTTCCCGACGCCGGTCGGTCCCACGAACAGAAACGTCGCAATCGGCCCTTTCTGGCGCGCCAGGCCTGCGCGGTACTGGCGCAGCGCCGCGGCAACCGCCTTCACCGCTTCGTCCTGGTCGATGAAGCGCTCATGGATTTTCGTTTCCAAATCGAGCAGCTGTTTGGCTTCCGTGCCATGGGCAACCGCGATCGGAATATTGGTTTTACGCGCTACCACGCTGACTACGGCTTCGGGCGTCAGCACGCTGTCCCCGCGGCTGTGCGCCTCTGCGAGCGTTTCCTGGAGCAGGTCGAGCGACGCGCGCGGCAGCGGCTTCTGGCGCAAGAATTGGTACGCGAGCTCAACGGTTTTCCTGATCGCCGGATAGCTGATGATAATGCGCCATTCGTTCTCCAAGGCATAGCTTTCGTACACCAGAAGCCGCACGGTTTCGTCCTGATCCAATTCCCGCATTTTTACGGTTTCGAACAGCGAGACGAATTTCTGGTTCAATTCGATAATCTGGCGGTACAGGCGCGGCGTCGTATCGCCGATGAGCGGAATTTGCGACGCTGCAGCGAGCGCTTCAAGCGCTTCAAACACGCTGATTTCCCCCTTGTTGTTCAGCTGCTCGATCGTGTGGATATCGGGTATGTAAAGCACGATATTGCCTGCCGCGATAATCTCTTCTGTTACCTGTTTGAAACGTTTCAGGATTTCGCTGCCGGACGCTGCTCCCGCGGAGAGGCGCGTGGTATCCAGGGCGACTAAGCGCTTGTCAAACAGTTTAGACGGCACGTTGTCGCGCGCTATTTCATGCGCGAGATGTTCGACAATGGCGCTCTTTCCGATATCCTCGTCGCCGACCAAAATGACGTTGTTGCGGTTCGGCCGCGACAGAATATTGAGCATCGCCCGATATTCCTCCTCGTGGCCTACCAGAAAACCGATTTCATTCCTGTGCGCCTTGTCGGTCAGATCGTCGGAAAGCGTATCCAAATACGAGGTGGGCCGCGAAGTCCACGCGCGGTTCACGCGCGAACCTGCCTGCACCATGCCGGCAGCGCTTCCCCGCTTGGCGCGCATCTTCCGCCCCAACCCTTTGCTCAATCTGCCGAACACCACGGCATTGCGGAAATCGGCCTCATTAAGATGGTATTTTGAAAACAAATCGGACAAGTTTTTCTGCTCCACCGCCATGCACGCGGCAAAGAGCGCGGACGGAGAAATGGACCGCTCGCCGAGCTCAACCGCCTCGCCGAAGCCCGCGCGCGCCAGAGCCTCGATTTCCGCGACGCGCTGGTCCTCGCAGCGCAAGCCTTTGACCGCGTCGATGCTGCATGTGCCGCGCGCCGCCTGTATTTTTTTATCCAGATCGCTTGAAAACTCCCCAGGCGCGATGCCCAGCCGCATCATGCCGCGCCTGATTTCATCCTCGCGGAGCATGCGCTTGAACATAAACAGGCACGTGTGCGCGCTCTGCGCCAATTCCGCGTCGGTCAACGACGCATCAAGAAACCGGAATGAACGAAGCAGGAAAAAATCGTTCACGCGTATCGCGCGCCGGCTGCCAAACATGCGCAGCGTTTCGCTCGTGATCGCGCGATTGCCCCGCACGGCGTGAAAGCCGGTATCCGCGAGCACCAGAATCAGAAACAGGCCTGCTGCGCGCAGCTGCGCGCTCGGGCCCTGCACGAATACGATGCTGACCGCGGCTGCAAACCCGAACACGCCGGCAAGCAGGGCGCGGCACGCGAGGCGCTGCACATACGGCATGCGGAAATAGGAAGAATTGAGGACAAGCGAATCGGTCTGGTTCATAGGCGAGCGGGCACAAGCATAGTTATCAGGAGAAGCGCGGGAATCGCAAGCCACGCAAGCCACGCAGCTCCCGCAAAAACAAACAGCAGCGCATACGTGGCGGCGCCCAACGCAATCCTCCCCAAACGAAAAACCGGCCCGATAACCCTGCCGACCGGAGAATAATCGCCGTAGAGCGGGTGCATGATGAGGCGCGCGTTAATAGCAACGCCAAACGTTCGGTCCAGGGACGCGAACCATTCAAATACTCTGCTCCAGAAAAACTGCGAACCTGTGCCGTACCAGCGCACGAAAAAATTCAAAACGCTTTGGAGAATTGCTGAAACAATAAGACGAATCACATTTCTAGTGTATCACAAAAACACACAGCAACTTTGGATAGAACTATCAACTTAAAACAGCGATTTTTGCGAACTGATGTCTTTGTGTTCGTGCTCGTCGAAGAGTGTAATCCGTCCGTATTCGCCGTCATAGCCTGCGACGCGCTTGACTTTATTTTCGCGCATGCGCTTGATACCTTCGGCAACCACGTCGTATCCGAATGCGGCGATATCCGCGGTGTCAACATCGTCGAGAATGCGCAACTCGCCGCCCAGCCCTTCGCACAGCTTCATATACGCTTCGTTCACGCGCTTGGTTTTCGTGGTTACGCCCAAGGATTCCGCAACGATTTCGTCCAGCGGAATGAAGCTCTTGAACGGAATCGCGTTGGGCAGCACGAATCCTTCCGGACGGTCGGCAAGCTGCTCCACGCGGGACAGCACGCCGATGGTCAGCGATTTCCCGCACACCGGGCATTTTCCTGCGTGCGCTTTGGTTTCCTGCGGCGAAAAGCTGATGCCGCACGCGCGGTGGCCGTCGTAATGATATTTCCCCTCTTCCGGATAAAACTCCACGGTATACAAA
>DAIDAW010000015.1 GCA_027310425.1 bacterium
GTGACATACGTAGTGATGAATATTACTTATTAATGGCCGCATTGTAGCATCAGAACGTATTTGTATAGTGGATAAAAACACGCGCATCCATCACGGTCTGTCGCATTCCCGCGTTCTATATGCCCGGATGATATAAAAAGCAATATGCATTTTGACAGAACGGGTTTTTTCCCGCATTTCTAAAAACCGATGCAATGATTTCAACGCACGCTTCGCCCCATCGCGATCTACAGCAAACATTCGAGCTATGTCATGAAAAGATGCAAAACAACAGCGCGCTCGGGATTCAATCCCGGGCGCACTGCCGAAATAAAACGATAACGTTCCGTCATTCCGATTGCCGTTTTCTGCGGAGAAACGCGGGTTCTTCCAGATTTTCGAATTGTTTCATCTTTTCCCCGAGAGCATCTTTTTGCGCGCTCGTTCGTTCATCCTGTCCGAAGACGGCATTTTCTTTATGATCATAGAGTGGCAATGAGCGTCCGGTGAACGATTTTTGCGGCTCGTCGAATCCGCTTGCGATCACGGTTATTTTCATATCTCCTTTTTCCAGCGAATGGTCGAATGTGGCGCCGAAGATGACGCGCGCATCCTGCGCAATCGATGCCGTAATTGCTTGCGCGGCCTGCTGTACTTCAAACATAGTCAGATCTTCGCGCGACGCGATATGGAACAGAACGCGGTGCGCATTTTCGATTGTCATATCAAGAAGCGGCGATGCGATTGCGCGCTGCGCGGCGTTTGTCGCGCGATCTTTGCCGCGCGCCGTGCCGATGCCCAGGAGCGCGGATCCGGAATTCTGCAAAATGCTTTTCACGTCGGCGAAATCGACATTGATCAAACCCGGTTTCATAATGACGTCGAATGCCGCGCGCACTCCTTCGCGCAAAATTTCATCAATGTGCCAAAATGCTTTTTTCAGCGACGTATCCGGCGCGATCACATTGAACACGCGATCATTGGAAACGGTGATCAAGGCATCGACCGCTTCGTGCAACTGAGACCACGCTTGCGTCGCGATGTGATGCCGCTCCGATCCTTCGAAAGAGAACGGCATAGTGACAACCGCAACGCACAGTATGCCGCGCGAGCGCGCAATGCGCGCAACCACCGGAGCGGCGCCTGACCCGGTTCCACCGCCCAATCCGCACGTCAGAAATACCAGTTCCGCACCTGCAAGCGCCTGTTCTATCTCATCCTTGCTCTCCTCGGCGCTTTGCCTGCCGATGTCGGGGTTCATGCCAGCTCCCCTGCCGGCCGCCGCGGTTCTGCCGATCTGGATTTTCCGCGATGCCTCGCACGTTTTGAAATCTTGCGCGTCGGTATTGAGCGCGATCGTCTCGACGCCGCGGAGCAATCCCTGCATACGAGTTAACGCATTTCCTCCCGCTCCGCCGATACCGATGACTTTCATTTTTGGCAAATTCACATCGCCGTGCGCTCCTGCGCGTTTTGTCGCCTCTTGGAGTTCAGGAATCCGCCCGACATGAAGTTGTTTTTCTTTAAAACCCTGTTTCCGTTTTGGAAACGCTGTTTTTTTGTGCTTTTTCATAGAAAAATATTACGGAAGAAATGTATCTAAAACCCGTCGGAATAGCCCCCCGATCCCCTTTTGATAAGCAGTCGTTTGCGTACCTGCTGCAGAATCGAACAGCCACACGAGAACGCTGTACGCGCCGAACATATCGGTCGGAACCTCGTCTCCGAATAGTCTGCTGTAATGGGACAAATCCGCCTTGCGCACTGAAAGCTTCAGTTCTCGCCTTACGATATCTCTCATGAACGGCACATCCGATCCGCCGCCGGACAGTACGGCTCCTGCAGGCAACTTCCCAGCCTTGCCGAGCTTTTTAAGTTCTGCGTTCACAAAATCAAGAATTTCCGACAAACGCGCATCAATAATATCCGCAATATACTTGCGCCCAACAACAGTCTCTTCTCCTTCAATGAATTGCGAAAGTTCGATGACGTCTTTCTTATTCACTTTGCTGGCGAGCGCGGATCCGAAACCGATTTTGATGCGTTCGGCGCTGTCAAAATGAATGCGCAATGCGTTGGCGATATCGTTGGTAATGTTCTGCGATCCGAGCGGGATCACGGCAATATGACGCAATTCGTCGTCCTCGAACACCGTCAATGACGTGGTTTCTGCGCCGAAATCGATCGCGCACACGCCCTGCTCGCGATCACGCTTGGGCAGTACCGCCTTTGCCGATGCAAGCGGATATGCGATCACCATCGCCTGTTTAAGACCTACGATATTGAGCGCTTTCTGCAAGCTGATATACGCCTGATTGAAAATATCAATGACGGTCGCCTCCAAACCCAACCTGCTCCCCTGCATATCAACTGGATTCTTCACGCGGTCGACTTCGTCGATAACGAAATTCTGCGGAATTACATGCAACACGGTCCGATTCTGCGGAGCCGGCAGTGTCTGGATCGTTTCGTATATCCGCGCCATATCTTCCTGCCCGATCTGCTCATCCGGACGCGACACCAGAATATTCCCTTTCGCGAATCTGGTTTCCAGGCACGGCCCGCCGACCAGAATATGCGCTTCCGCGATATCGCGCTTATACGTTCCTTCCAGCTCGTTGAGAAGCTCGCTCAAAGAACGCGCCGCATCTTCAACGTCGAAAATAATTCCGCGTCTGATGCCCGAAGACTTCACGCGCGCCTGCGCGAGGATGTTCACCGATGCCTGCTTAGGATGCAGCGACGCCACGACGCCCTTGAGCGATGAGCTTCCGATATCAAGCGCGAAAACGGTTTTTGCATTCATACATTCGGAAAACAGGTGTACCACGCACGAAGTTCAACCCCTTCCATGCGTTTGCGCGAGAACCACGCTGTTTCGTGGTCAAAGCCGCGCAAATGGAGAACCCCATGCACTATATAGTACACGAATTTCCCGTAGAAACCAACGCGCCCCCTGTGCACACGCACCGGAACCGGCTGCGCAGCGATGCTGTCCGGATTCACATAAATTTCCCCCATCAGCTGCGCTCCGCCCGCAGGAAAACGCGTACAAACAGGAAAACTCAAAACAGTCGTGGCGCGATTTTTCCTCCTGAAGCGGATATTCAGCGCGCGCATGCGCCGCGCGTCAACGCAATACAGTTCGCACTGCGCGCCAGCAGGGACGCGCAACTGTTTTTCAATTTTAGCAAGATCGCGCAGAAACGCGCGGGGGCGCGGGAAACTTGATCCAAGCCGAATACATTCGATCATTGCGCTTCAAGCAGCGAACGCGCGATTTCCGACACCTGCTGCATATCCGCCTTTCCCTTCAATTCTTTTGAAAGTGCCTGCATAACCTTGCCCCATTGCGCCTTGTCTTCAGACGGCATCGCTTCCACGACTTTCGAAACCGCAGCGCGCACGTCCTCGACGCTCATCCGCTCAGGAACATATGGATCAAGCAGCGCGGCTTCGTCGCGCTCGCGTTTTGCAAGATCCGAACGGTTTGCCTTCTCGTATTCGGATGCCGCATCCAAACGCCTTTTCACTTCCCGTTCGACGATCGCAACTGTTTCATCGTCAGTCAACGGTTCTTCGGCCGGCTTTCCCGCCTTCACCAACCGGCTATGTTTTTCGATATACGCGTTCTGAAGCGCGGCCGCAAGCATGCGTAACACGCCAAGCCGAAACTCGTCCTTTTGTTTCAAGGACGCAGTCATATCCTGCATGATGCGCTCCTGAAGCATAGAAGTGCTTATTTTCTCGTGATGCCTTTGTTCATTTTGCGCGCGCGGTCCACGGACTCTTCCAAGGAAAATCCCTGTTTGAGGAATTTTTGCATCTCGCGCTCCATATTCAAACGGTGCATCGCGGAACGATATGTACTGTTTTTTGTTTGTTCTTGTCTGCGAAATTTCCGCCTGCGCGCTTCAAGCAAGACGCCTGAACGCTGAATGCGCTTAGTCGCGCGATATAAAAAGCTCGAGAGCGGTTCGCTTTCCTTTCTGCGGATAACGGTTGCCATAGGATATCAGGAATACGTAATCGGTAATTTATTACCATGAGTATAGCGCATTCAGCGCATTTTAGCAATATTCTATTCAAACTATCAAAATCTTGTATTAACCAAGAAATGTGCCGTGATTAGAGCGGAGGTAACTATGGAAAATTATGCATTCCAAGTTATAGAAATGAAAAATGGCAAATTCGTCATCAAGTTGTTCGAATTTGGATCATTCAAGGGCTATTACGGCCGATTTGATCCGATCATCGAAGAAGATACCATCACGAGCCGATTGATCTCCACGCAGAACGATGCCCAAGCATTCAATGCGCGGGCAGATGCAACGATGTACGGGGCTGATGTCCTGAATCTGGTCGAACAACTATGACTATTGCCAAAACAAATGTGCTCGCGGTAAGCGAGCACATTCTTATATCATATTTCTTGAATCCTATTTCCCGGAGTTTACGTCTCTCCTGCCGGTTCTTCCTTGGAACCGCCGAGCACGTGCATATGCTCGTGCGAAAAATGGTTATATCCAGCTCCGTTATTCACGAGCTTGTATCCGGTCCGGTCCAGGCCGTATTGCTTGACGACCTGGCTGATCGCATCCAGGAACCGGTCCCAATACCCGGGAATGGCGCCGTGGATCGCATCGCTCTTCTCCACATGCAATTTAGGCATCACGAGCACGTGGATCGGCGCGCGCGGAAATTTGTTTTCAACGGCAATGAATTCGGCGTCTTCCCAAACCCGCACGCTCGGCTCTTCGCCTTTGATAATTTTGCAAAACAGGCATTCGTCCGCCATATGTATTTATCGCGTTTTATGTTTCTGTTTGAGGCGCGCGGCAAGCGTCTCAAGAAGTTTATGCATCAACACGCTTTCCTGAATTCCGGTCTGCATGTCGCGCAGGATGACTGCATTATCAAGCACTTCTTTCTGACCAATGATAAGCGCGTACGCGGATTGTTCGCGGTCTGCGTTGCGCAACTGGGCTTTCAGCGAATCGCGGGATAAGTCGAAACGCGCGGCGATGCCGTGCGTGCGCAATTCTTCGATAAGGCGCAACGCTTGCATGCGCGCCGCGTCTCCGATCTGAACGAGATATACGTTCGGTCCCGTCTTAAATGCTTTGGCTCTTTCTTCCCGGGCCAAATCCACCATGCGATCTACCCCGAGCGCAAATCCCACCGCAGGTGTGTCCTGACCCCCAAGCAGCTTCATCAGGTAATCGTACCTGCCGCCCCCGCCAAACGAAAGCGGTTCGCGTGCAGGCGCGTTCTGCTCAAAGCCATCTGTTTCGGCGGATTCCTGCCGGCGCTGGTTCCCGCTCTTGAGTTCGAAGACGGTCCGATTGTAATAATCCAAGCCTCGCACAAGATACGGATCAAGAAAATAGCCGATTTTCGCATCATCCAAAAATCCGAGCACTTTCCTGAAGTGATCGGAACAGTCTTTGCACAGATACTCGAGCGTCTCGGGCGCGTTTTTCCGAATCATGACGCACGTTTCATTCTTGCAATCCAAAAGCCGGAGCGGATTTGTTTTCAGCCGGCGCTTGCAATCCGAACAAAGTTTCCGTGACTTTGATCGATAATACGCTTTGAGCGCTTTGCGGTACTGTCCGCGGCACTCCGCACAGCCGATGGTGTTGATGTACACGCACACATCCGGAATGCCGAATCCTTCAGACAACTTGACTGCAAATTGGATAACCTCCGCGTCCGCGATCGGATGGTCGGCGCCGAAAAATTCGAAATCTGCCTGCCAGAACTGGCGATATCTGCCCGCTTGCGGATTATCGTGCCGGAACGCAGGTCCAAATGTCCACGCTTTCACGGGCTGAGGCAGATTCTGCATGCCGTTTTGAATGTATGCGCGCACAATGCCTGCCGTGAATTCAGGACGCAAAGCGAGCGCATCACCTCCCTGGGTACGCACGACATACATTTCCTTATCCACAATATCAGTGCCTACGCCGACGCTGCGTACAAACAATTCCCTGTCCTCAAGCACCGGCAATTCGATATATTGATACCCGTAAGAATCGGCGAATGCGCCTGCGACTGAACGCAGGTCGTCGAAGAGCAGCGCGTCCTGTCCCAAAATATCGTGCATGCCTTTGGGCGCCTGAAATATTTTCTGCTGCTTTTCTTT
This sequence comes from bacterium, assembly GCA_027310425.1. Lineage (GTDB taxonomy): Bacteria > Patescibacteriota > Minisyncoccia > UBA6257 > Brennerbacteraceae > JAKALE01. The sequence continues at coordinate 6,128 of DAIDAW010000015.1, forward strand.
CCCGGTGCGCGCTGATTTTTTCAATGGTTCCATGCGTATGAAAAACGGAATTTACTGGCCGGTTTGGGTATAATCGGGCGCGGCGAATACGGCTGCCTGTTTGAATGGCCAAAGCCGGATCCATGCCTTGCCTACGATGTCAGAGCGCGCCAGTACTCCCCAGCGGCGCGAATCGTATGAAAACCGCCGGTTGTCGCCGAGCACGAAGTACTGGTCTTTCGCGAGCGTCACTTTCTCGTTTCCGTCCGTCACTTCACCGGACGCAAGATACGGCTCGCGGAGCACGAACCCTCCGGGACGCTGCGCGTTGTAAATCTTCACCTGGCCATTCTGGATCTCCACGGTCTCGCCCGGCAAACCGATGATACGCTTGATCAAAAATTGATTCGCGAGCACTTCAGATCTGAGCACAACCACTTCTCCGCGCTCCGGCGCGCGCAAACGGTACGAAAGCTCGTCAACGACTAAATAATCATTATCGCTGAAATTCGGCTCCATAGATTGGCCTTTCACGAAAAACGGCTGGATAATGAAATAGCGGACTGGTACAATAATAAGCAGGGAAATAAAAATCGTTTCCAGCAGCTCAGCAAGAAATGTGCGGATTTTCGAAAGCATAGTACCAGAAAGTTTACCAATTCCGAGGCATAAAATCAATTCTCGTCATTATGGAAAGCAAAATCATTCTGGCATTGGGCAATCCCGGAAGCCGGTACCGGTTCACGCGCCACAACGCGGGCAGAATCGCAATTGAAGCGGTCCTTTCCCTGCAAGCGCGCAAACCGTGCATGTGGGAAAAACGCAAACGCCTGTTTTCCGAACTCTGCCTGGCGCTCACCGAAAATAACCGCATCATCTATGCGCGCACGATGACGTTTATGAATGAATCCGGGAAATCAGCTGCCGCGCTTCTGCACCATTACCGCATTTCATCTCGTAACCTTCTCGTCGTGCACGACGACGCCGATCTTGAATTCGGAAAAATGAAATTCACCGAAGAATCGCGCTCCGCCGGGCATCACGGCGTACAATCCATCATCGAATCGCTCGGGAGCAATGTGTTCGCACGCGTGCGCATCGGCATCCGCCCTCCAAGCAGCAGCGCACAAGCGGACGAGCTCGTACTCAAGCCGTTCACGAAACGTGAACTTGACGCGCTGGAAAACACAATCGCGCGGGAAATCGCAACACACCTTGACGCGTGGGTCAAAAAAATATAATCAGGCAGGACATGCTCATTAAAGGAGAAGTCCTGCTCGTGCCTGCGTTCCATCCGTTTTTCCTGGAAAAGGATCAGGAATGGTTTGCGCGCGAATACGATTCCTTATTCGCATCCAGATCGCACAATACCTGGATACAAACGCACACGTTTGTCGTCAAAAACGGACAATCGACACGGCTTTCCTCGCTCATCCAACAATGCATTGACCTAGGATACAGCAAAACCGACGACGTTTATTCGCCGGGCGAATTCAGTTTTTCCGGAGGAATGTTGCGCATCGGTGTGAATCGCGACGCGCTCATCGAAATCATCCTTGCCGGCAACACGGTTGAATCCGTACAAGAACGTTCCTATCCCGCATCGCTGCAGGCGCGCACAGTACCGCACGAGCTGGACACTCTGGTGCCGGGCGATTTTGTCACCCATAGCGACCACGGCATCGGCATATTCCGCGGCTATGCCATGCAAACCGCTGGCTTCGATTTCAAACCCTTCCTCCGCGATCATGATACGCCAATACCCGAACGCGCGTATTTCGTAATCGAATACGCACCCGCGCGCGCCGGCGCCCAACCCGATACATTGTTCGTGCCAATGGCACAGCTCAAAAAAATTTCTCCCTACTACGGTTTCGCGAAACCGGCTATCCACCGCCTTGGCTCCGAACTCTGGATCACGACAAAACGCAAAGCGCGCGAAGATATCGTCGCATATGCGCGCGAGCTTTTGGCGCTCTACGCGCAACGCACGCAAAGCACCAGGCCTCCTTACCGCAGAACGCCGGATGCCTCCGCTGCGCTGTCGGAGTCTTTCGGATTCGAAGAAACGCCGGACCAAATCAAAGCGCTTGAAGACGTTGACCGCGACCTGGACCGGGATGCACCAATGGATCGGATCATCGTCGGCGACGTCGGATTCGGAAAAACGGAAATCGCCCTGCGCGCGGCAGTGCGCGTCGCGCTCAACGGCCGCCAGACTGCCCTGCTCGCACCGACCACGATTCTCGCATACCAGCATTTTCAAACATTCCAAAAACGTTGCGCGCGATTTCCGATCGCCGTGGGCTTTCTCTCGCGCCTGAATTCCGCGCAGGAGCAAAAAAGGGTCAGGGACGGCATCGCGCGCGGCACAATTGACATTGTCATCGCTACCCATCGTCTTTTGAGCAAAGACATCGCATTCAAAAACCTGGGATTGCTCGTCATCGATGAAGAACAGCGGTTCGGCGTGAAACACAAAGAACGCCTCAAAGCGATGAAACACGACGTAGACATCCTCTCGCTCTCGGCAACTCCCATCCCCCGCACGTTTTCCATGGGGCTTTCACACTTAAAATCGATGAGTGCGATTCAGACGGCGCCGCAGGAACGGCTCGCCATTAAAACGTTCGTGATGCCGTTTTCCTGGCATACGATCAAGGATGCGATCGATCTGGAACTTGCGCGTTCAGGCCAGGCATATCTGCTTTATAACCGCATCGCGACTATTGAAAAAATAAGGGCGAAAATAAAGACGCTCTTCCCCGCGGCTGCGATCGGCGTGATCCATGGCAGAATGCCCGAGCACGACCTCATCGACACGATGAATAAATTCCGGCAGAAGAAAATCGCGGTCCTGATCGCGACTACGATCATCGAAAATGGGCTGGACATTTCGAACGCAAACACAATGATCGTTGCGGATGCCTCGCGCCTCGGGCTTGGACAAGCGCACCAGCTCCGCGGCAGAATCGGCAGAACCGATATCCAATCCTGGGCATATTTTTTATACAATCCGCGCTCGCTCACCGAACAAGCACATCAGCGCCTCACCGTGCTGCGCCGGCTCCAATATCTGGGCGCAGGGTATCAAATCGCGCAACACGATCTGGAGATCCGCGGCGCGGGGAATCTGCTGGGGAAAGAGCAGTCGGGTACGGTAAACGCCATTGGCATCAACCTGTATCTTCACATGCTCTCGCAGGAGCTGGAGCGCCTCCAACAACCTTCGTAACGTGTCGCGGCGCAATGCGTGCCGCGGCGTTTCATGCCGGCATTTCTACCGCGACGAAATGAATGACGTCCATACGATCAGCCATAGCGCCGCTCCCGATGCAAGCACAGAGGGCAGCAATGCGCGCGCCGGTTTTTTTAATTCGATTATTTCGATTGCGCGAGAAAGCAGCCAAAGCGTTGCGGTGGCAAGAAATGCTTGCGCAAGATAACCGAACGGCAAAAACAGCGCAAGCAAGGCGATTTCTGCGACGCCGAGCGCAGCCATTGCGGCGGCAAACCGGGGCGCCGCGATGCCATTTTCCGAAAGCAGCATATCCATTGCAAACCACGCAAGCGCGCCGAACGCCAGAAACAAAAGCACGCTTCCGGAACGGTACTGGAACGACGCATATGCAAGATCGAACGCGGCGATAAAAAACGCAAACAAGGGAGCCGCAAAACGCAGCCAGGAACCGCGCTGGCTCTTGATGATTCCCGCCATTAAGCCCGCACAGAGCAATACCAGAACCGCGTACACCCCCGGCGCGAATACGAACGCATTCACAAAACCGACAAGAGACAAAACGCCGAGCATAATCCGTTCTCTCGCATCGCGGCCGAACGCAACGCTCGCTCCGGATATGAGCGCAATAATCAAAATATCCCACGCAACGGACGAGCGCAGAAACGCCAAAGACCCGAACGCAAACAAAACAATCGCGCCTAGCGGAACGCGTTTGAGCAGTGCCATATTACGGCGATTTTATTTCCAGAGCGCTGCCTTTTAGCGCAACCACGATTTTCTTGCCGGGTTTAATGAGACCGTTCATCATGCGTTCCGAAAGCGGATCAATGATTTCGCGCTGCACGAGGCGCTTGAGCGGCCGCGCGCCATATTCCGGGTCGTAGCCCTGCTTGGCAAGCATTTTACGCGCCGACGACTGCACGTCCAAAACGATATTCTTTTGCTGCAGGCGCTCGATGACTTTTTGGATATGAAGATCGACGATCTTCCCGATATCTTCGATGGAAAGCGGATTGAAAATAACGATGTCATCCACGCGGTTAAGGAATTCGGGACGGAAATGGGACCGGAGCGCTTCCATGATTTTTTCGCGCGCACTGTCTTGTTCTTGTTTCTGAGTGGTCTTGAATCCGAATGATGCCATTTGCTTCATAAATTGGCTTCCAATATTCGACGTCATCACCACGATCGTATTTTTGAAATTCACGATGCGCCCTTTGCCGTCGGTCAAGCGGCCATTATCGAGAACCTGCAACAGGATGTTGAATACTTCCGGATGCGCTTTTTCGATTTCGTCGAAGAGAATCACGCTGTACGGCCGGTGTTTGATGATTTCAGTCAACTGCCCCCCTTCCTCGTACCCTACGTAGCCAGGCGGAGATCCGATGAGGCGCGCCACGGTATGCTTTTCCATATACTCGGACATATCGATGCGCACCAGGTTTTTCTCGTCGCCGAACACGATTTCCGCGAGATTACGCACCAAGAACGTTTTCCCGACGCCGGTCGGCCCCAAGAACATGAACGATCCGATGGGCTGATCTATTTCTCCAAGCCCTGCGCGCGAACGGCGCAGCGCGCGCGCAACCGCTGAAATCGCTTCGTGCTGCCCCACAATGCGCTCGGACAATATTTTCTCCAGGTTGGCGAATTTCTCAGCTTCCGATTCAAGCACTTTGCTGACTGGAACACCGGTCCAGCGCGAAACAACCCTGCCGATTTCTTCTTCGGTTACCGCTTCTTTGACGAATTGCGCGCGCTTACGCATCGACTCCTCGCGCCGTTCCTGCGTTTCAAGTTCCTGGTGCGCCTGCGGCAACAGGCTATAGGTGATTTCCGCAACGCGCGTCAAATCTCCTTTCCCTTCAGCCGCTTCGGATTCGGCGCGCAATTTCTCAATCTTAGTCCTGATTTCGTGGATTTTCGTCACCGCGTGCTTTTCTTTCTGCCACTTCGTATCAAGCATGCCGTTCTTTTCCTGCAATTCCTGCAATTCCTTGTCCAGCGTACGCATGCGTTTCTTCGAATTCGCGTCGGTCTCCTTTTTGAGCGCTTCTTTTTCGATTTCCAAGCGCCGGATCAGGCGGCGCACGTCCGCGATTTCCTGCGGCACGCTCTCGATTTCCAAACGCAGCGAAGAAGACGCTTCATCCATCAAATCGATCGCCTTATCCGGCAGATACCGATCGGTGATATAGCGCACGGAAAGATCGACGGCCGCCACCAATGCCGCGTCGGTGATGCGCACGCCATGATGGATTTCGTACCGTTCTTTGAGGCCGCGCAGAATCGAAATCGCGTCGTCGCGCGACGGCTCTTCCACGAAAATAGGCTGGAATCTGCGCTCAAGCGCCGGATCGCGTTCGATATATTTTTTATATTCCTTCAATGTCGTCGCGCCGATCGCATGCAATTCTCCGCGCGCGAGCACCGGTTTCAGAAGATTTGACGCATCGATCGCGCCTTCGGCGGCTCCGGCCCCAACGATCACGTGCACTTCGTCAATGAATAAAATATACTTCCCTTCGGCTTCCTTGATTTCCCTGAGCGCCGCCTTGAGCCGGTCTTCGAATTCTCCGCGGAATTTCGTGCCCGCGACCATTGAACCGATGTCGAGCGACAATAACTCCTTGTTTTTCAGCGGGCCGGGCACGTCTCCCGATACGATCATCTGCGCCAATCCTTCCGCAATCGCAGTCTTACCAACGCCGGGCTCACCAATCAGAATCGGATTATTCTTTGTACGGCGCGAGAGCACCTCCATCAAACGGCGCAGCTCACGTTCTCTGCCGATCACCGGATCCAATTTTTTCTCGCGCGCCTGCTGCGTAAGGTTCGTCGTGTATTTCTCCAGCACTTTGCGCTTGCGGTCCCCGCCTTCGTCGCGCACAGTTTCCGAACCGCGCAATTCCATCACGATTTTTTCCAATTGATCCGATTGAATCCCCATTTCATCAAGCGTTTCGCGCGCCTTCGTGCGAATTGCCAAAAGCGAGAGCAACAAAAGCTCCGGCGTCACGTATTCGTCGCGCAGCTTCGCAATCAATTCGCCTGATTTCTGCAGCGCCTGCACAAGTTCTTGCGCAAGGTAAAACTGGCCGAACGGAGATGGCTGACCCACCGGAAACGCGCGCGGAGACGATTCGATCTTCTGCTCGAGCGTATCGGACAACTTATCAATGTCCGTGCCGAGCTTCTCGAACGCGTCCGGCACGATCGTATCTTCTTGCCATAAAAGCGCGAGGAGCACGTGTAAACTCGAAATCTCCATCTGATTTTTTTCCATGGCGATTTCCTGCGCGCGCTGAAGCACTTCCTGAGCTTTGTTGGTAAAACGGTTAAAAGGGTTCATTGAATCAATTTTCAATTATCAATTTACAATTTTCAAATGGCTGAAATCTGCTCTTCTTTTGTCTATCCAGTATAGAGGAAACTCGACAAGAAGGCAAAAAGCATCACGGACGGGCAGCAAGGGTTACGCGAAGATCCATAGATTGGCCATTGCGCACAATCTTCAACGTTACGATATCGCCAGGCGCATACTGCGCGATAAGTTCCGCAAGTGTATGAGACGCATTCAGCGTCTGGCCGTTGATGGACACGATAATATCGCCCTCTCTGATCCCGGCTTTCTCAGCCGGCGAGCCGCTTTGCACCGCAGCTTCAGAGCCGCGTTTGAGCACCAAAACGCCTGAATCAACGGAAACTTTCAATTGGGTTTTATTCTCCGGCGTAATTGCCTGATACCATACGCCCAGGTACGCAGCGCTGATCGCTGTGCCTGCCTGCGCTTGCTTGATAACGCGCTTCACCTGATTGATCGGAATCGCGAATCCGATGCTCTGCGCGCCTTGCGCCATCGCGGTATTGATGCCGATTACTTCGCCGCGCAAATTGAGCAGCGGACCGCCGGAATTCCCCGGATTAATGGCAGCATCAGTCTGGATAACATTCGACAGCACTTCATTTTCCACCGCAACGGTGCGCGCAAGCCCGGAAATCGCGCCAACACTTACGGTATTGCGAAACTCACCCAGGGCATTGCCGATGACAATCGCCGTCTGACCGAGCTTGAGCTCCTCGGAATTCCCGATAGGAAGCGGCGTCAAGTTACGCGCGCTGACTTTCAAAACCGCAATATCTAAAGTCGGATCGCGGCCAAGCACTGTTGCGGAAAGTTTCGTACCGTCGTTGAAGAGCACCGTATACTCTGCCGACGCATCCGCCACGACATGCTTGTTAGTGAGAATCAATCCGTCCTGGGAAATCACAAAACCTGATCCGCCTCCGACAACCTGCTTTTGCGTGCCGTTCTGCCGGTACTGGGGCACGAGAAGGCCCTGCGGAAGTTCAAACCCAAAATCCTGAAATGGATTGACGTAATACTGTTCGAGGACCGGCACGTTTTTTGAAATCGTGATGCTCACCACGGACGGCGTAGAGCGCGAAACAACATCTTCGATCTGCTGTTCGTACGCAAGCGCGCTCGGAGCAACCGGCAGCGGCGACACCTGATTTTCAAACGTCGGAGACGGCGATGCGCGCTGGACAAGCGGATACCATTGCTGCCGCAAACCTTGAAGAAAATCCTGCACGGAAAACGCAGACACCGGCAGCGCACGGATTCCCTGATATGCAAATACGGCAAACGCGCCGGCGACAAATCCCCCTGCGATGAAAATGGCAAAACGATACGTTTTCATGTTCCAGTCTTTACTCTCTTATATATACTAGGACGATTTAACGTGTCAAGACAGATGCACGCATCCGCTCAAGCGCCTCGCCAATCTCCTGTTGGGTTGTCAAGGCTCCGAAACTGAATCGAACCGCTCCACGGAGAATTTCCGGCGCCACATGCATCGCCTCAAGCACATGGGATGGCTTAACGAGACGCGCATGGCACGCAGATCCGATCGAAATCGCCACGCCCGCCTTATCAAACCGGTACAGCAATTCATCGGAATCAAACCCAGGAAACGAGATATTGACAATATGGGGCGCAGACAATTCCGGCGAATTGAGAACCGCCCTGTGATATATATCTACGACACCTCGCACGAATATTTCTTTCAATTTTGCAAGCCGCGCATATTCCTCAACGCGTCTCGCACGCGCGAGTTCCCATGCTCTGGCAAAGCCCGCGATCGCCGGCACATTCTGCGTTCCTGCGTGCATGCCGAATTCCTGATCGCCGCCGGTGATCAACGGGCTTATCGCGAATCGCGAATCGCGAATCGATTGTGTACCAGGCACTATTTGCGTTTTGCTATGTGCGATATGCGATATACCGTTTGCCACGAGCAGCGCCGCCGCGCCTTTCGGGCCGGATATTTTATGCGAACAAACCGTAGTGAATTCCGCGGCGCGCACGCCCCGCTCGATTTCGTCAGATGCCGCATACACGGCTTGCGCCGCATCGGTATGAAATAATGGATATGCGGCATCCTGGAGCGCACGTTTTGCTTCACGGATCGTGCGCTGGCGGTATTCCTGAATCCTGCGCGCAATCTCACCTATCGGCTGCGCTGCGCCGGTCACGTTATTAACAGCCATCACCGAAATACCCACCGTGTCCTCCTCGATGCTTTGCATCACATCGTCCGGGCGTACAATACCGTCATGCCCAACGCCAACATACGTGATGCGCGCCTCGCTGTTCTGTTCCAAATCCTTGCACGTATCCAATATCGACGCATGCTCGATTGCAGTCGTAACGATGTGCGGAAGATTGCCGCTATTTTGATGAGTGCGCTTCCAGCGTTTCACGCAGCCGCGCAAAAACAAATTGTTCGCTTCGGTCGCGGATGAAACGAAAATCACGCCGCTGAAATCAACGCCCATGAGATCGGCGATGATTTTACGCGAACGGTCAAGCGCTGCCTGCGCAACTTCTCCCGGCCGG
>DAIDAW010000016.1 GCA_027310425.1 bacterium
ATACAGAACCGCGCAGCGCACAACAGTCGTGGTGATGGGCGGCGGCACCGGAACGTACACCGTGCTTTCCGCGCTCAAGCGCGTGCCCAACATTGATCTGAAAGCCATTGTCGCGATGACCGATGACGGCGGCTCGACCGGCATTCTTCGCTCCGAAATGGGAGTCCTGCCGCCCGGCGACATCCGCCAGTGCCTGGTCGCATTGTCCGAAGCGCCGGATATGATACGCGAACTCATGAATTACCGGTTTGAAAACGGCGGGCTTCACGGACACAGCTTCGGGAATCTGTTTTTATCAGCTCTGGAGAAAGTGTCGGGGTCGTTCGAGAAAAGCGTGGATGAAGTGTCGCGCATCATCAAGATACGCGGTGAAATTATTCCGGTGACGCTCGACAACGTCGCGCTGCGCATGCGGCTTAAAAACGGATCGGTGCTCGAAGGAGAGCGGGTGATTACGCCGTCCGAAGTCATCCAGCCGATCGGCATCCGCGAGTATTCGATCAAACCGGTTGCGCGCATGAATCCGCGCGCCGGGCGCGCGATCCTCGGCGCCGACGCCGTGATCGTCGGTCCGGGAAATCTGTACACGAGCATGATTCCGCTCGTGCTGGTGCCGGGCGTTGCGCAGGCGCTTCAAAGGACGCGCGCGAAAAAAATATTCATCGTGAATCTCGTTGACAAGTTCGGACAGACGCAGGGATTCGCTCCCGAGCGCTATCTTGAGGAGTTTGAGCGGTTTGCCGGCGCGCGGATTTTCGACGTTGCGCTGTGCAACAGCGATATGCCGTCGCCCGAACTTCGGCGGTGGTATTTCAAATTCCAGAAATCGCGGCCAGTTATTCTTGCGGGTACGAAAAAACAGGTTATCGACGGGCGCCTGTTCGTCGCGGACAGGTTATTCGATCATACGCTTCACGAACAGCGCGCAGGCGATACGCTTGTGACCAGAAACTTGATCCGCCATCACCAGAAAAATCTTTCCCGCGCGCTTTTGAAATTATTGTAGATAGTTGCATATCTTGCGCGGGTCGCGTAGAATGTGTGCACGAGGGCCTATGGTCTAGTGGTAGAACGCGGCATTCGCATTGCCGAGACGCCAGTTCGATTCTGGCTAGGTCCACCCGTGAGAAATCGTTTATGCATCGCTTTATAAAGCAGAGTTTTCCTGCTATGCAATGGGTTGATAATAACCCCGTTCATTGTCGAGCGAAACAATATTTCTAACGGGATTAGTATTATCGATATCCTTTTGCCTGAAGCTTGAATAGCCGGGCGTATGTTTTGTCGCGCGCGAGCAATTCTTCGTGTGTTCCCGATTCCGTAATCTCGCCGTGCTCGATGACCAGGATAGCATGCGCGTGGCGTACGGTTGAAAACCGGTGTGAAATCAGAATGACGCTCGCGTCATTGGGAAGATTTTCCAATTTCGCGAATATTTTTTCTTCCGCCTCAGGATCAATCGATGATGTCGGCTCATCGAGGATATATATGCGGGGGTCGCGGTAGAAAACGCGTGACAGCGCAAGTTTTTGCCACTGGCCAACAGAAGGTTCGACGCCTTCGGTAAATTCCCGTCCCAGCTGCTGTTGGTATCGATATTTCCAGGGCTCAATGAATGTATCGGCCTCGCTTTCGTGTGCCGCTTTCCGAACGCGATCCATATCCATACGGATATCTGTTTTCCCCACGGCAATGCTTTCTTTTGCAAGAAATCGATAGTTGGCATACTCCTGGAAAAGAGTCCCTACTAGCGCGTGCCATGTTTCAAGTTTCACATCGCGCAAATCAACGCCGTCGAGAAAGATCGATCCCCGAGTTGGATCGTAGAATCTGCACAGAAGTTTGATGAGCGTTGTTTTTCCCGCGCCATTCGAGCCGACGAGAGCGAGTTTTTCGCCGGGATTGAGCGTAAATGAAATGTCTTTCAGGGCATGTGTCGCTGAACCGGGATATGAAAACCAGACATGATCAAAAACAATGCGCGGCGTTTTAGTTTTTGCGAGCCGGCGCGCATGAGGCTTGTTGGTGATTGAAGGCTTGAGATTCAAAAAACGCATGAGATCGGTTACAAACAGATTATTCGTATGCAATTCCCCGAGATTCGCAAAAATGCCGTTGAAGGCGGATTGAAGACTGATCAGCGAGGAGGTAAGGAACAGAAATGTGCCGATGGAGAGTTCGCCCGAAATGACCCACGCGATAAAAAGCGCTGTGATTCCGATGTTCGCACCTTGCGCAATGGCGGTTGCGAAAATGCTTCGCCGAATCCGCACGACGTCATTTTTCCATGTTTCGTTTTGGAATGCATCGAACAGCGCTTTTATCTTCTTCAAAAAGTACTCGAGGTTATCAAAAATCTTTGTTTCGATGAACCATGGCGTATATTCGATATGGTTTTTCAGGATGCTGTATTTGCGTTGCAATTCTCCGCGCCATCCCCAGATGCTCCAGATGCGATCCCCGTATTTTATTTCTACAAAGAGTTGTGGAATGGATGCGGCGAGCAACACAACCGGCACCCACCACCGTGCAAAAATGAGAATGCCCGTTGCGATTGCGAGTTGGATTATGTCGTCGCTCATCCATATCAGTCGATTGACGAAATTTTTCGAGCGCCAAATGCATTCATTCTGCACTTTTTCAAATAGATCTTTGTGCGCGGAATCTTCATTGAGTCCGAGGTCGATTTCCCGTCTCTTCTCTAATGTCACATATTCCAGTTTTTCGTCCATGCTCAGATAAAAACGCTTGTCGAGGTATGTTGAGACAAGGCGAAGAAGCGCCCGCGCAAAGGGAAGAAACAGAATGAGCGCGGCGAAAATGAATACGGGCTGCGAAAGAACTTTTGCACCAGCTGCCCGAATCAGCTGATCGATGAAAACGCCATTTATCTTTGCCTGGACAAATGGCAGTGTCGCAAGTAGAACGATGACGAAAACCAGAAGCGAAGGAACAAGCTTGTTGCCCCGAAACATCAGCTTTGCTATTTCAAAACTGTTTTTGAATAATTGCCTCAGTTCTGGCAATGAAGGTAGGTTTGTCGCTACTTCTCGGGACATATCAAATAAAAAGGGCGCCCAAGGGTGAAGTTATTTTGTCCCGCAAGGATTGCGCGCATAGAGAATCGTGTGTGCCATAAGGAGGTATCCTCCATTGGAACTATGGATTATCCTTTTTGCTTCATCTCGCTTCGCGCATCGAGTGAATCGTTCTGAATCATCGGCGAAAGACAGTGCCGCGGGAGGGAATCGGACCCCCGACGCGAGGCTCTTCAGGCCTCCGCTCTACCACTGAGCTACCGCGGCGTACAAATATTCTACGCGATTTTCCGATAAGGTGCAAGAATGGCCCAATGCTTTTATTTCGTAAATTTCGCGGCGAATGTTTTTCTGTGGATCGGCGAGAGCCCGTGTTTTTTGATGAGCCGGCGGTGGAGAAGTGTGCCGTATCCCTTGTGGATTTCGAATCCATAGGACGGGTATTTTTTCGCCATGCGTTTCATATACGCATCGCGCGTGACTTTTGCCGCGATGGATGCGCATGCGATGGAGAAAACCCTGGCGTCGCCTTTGATGAACGTGTACTGCGCATGAGGAATGCCCGGAATCATATCTTTTCCGTCGACAAAAACCGTTTTTTTCGCATGCGTCCGGAGTTTATGTTCCAGTTTTGCGATCGCGCGGCGCATTGCTTCGAAATTTGCCTGCCGGATATTGATGGCATCGATGGTTTGAGGGAATACTGAAGCGGTTGCGAAGCAAAAATGAGGCGTGCGCAGAAGCCATGCGTACAGTTTTTCCCGCTGCCGGGCCGATAATTGCTTGGAATCCTTGACCGGAATCGGCGGATGAGGCATACGATTCTGTTTTGGGGCGATGGAAAATGCACAGGCGACCACTGGGCCGGCAAGTGGCCCGCGCCCCGCCTCGTCAACCGCGATCACAAGCGTTTTTTTCTGTTGCCAAACGAGGCGTTCGTGTTTACAATCTGGTAACATTGGATAAAAATAAAGAAATAGGATTTAAGATTTAGGATTTAAGAAAATCGATAGTCTCGAGAAATCCTTGCATCCTATATCATATATCGTATTTCATTCCGCTGCCATGCGTTTTTCCCACCTTCATCTTCATTCCCACTATTCGCTGCTTGACGGCATGTCGACCGTCGAAGATATCGTAGCGCGCACGAAAGACCTTGGCATGGATTCTGTCGCGCTCACGGATCACGGCGTGATGTACGGCGCGGTGGAATTCTACAAAGAAGCGAAAAAGAATAACATCAAGCCGATCATCGGGTGCGAATTGTATCTTGCGGCGCGCACGATGTATGACAAGGATCCGCAGAAGGATAGCGAGATTTTTCATCTCCTCGTGCTCGTGGAAAATACGATCGGATACAAAAATCTGATGCGCCTCGTGACGAAAGCGCACCTCGAAGGATTTTATTACAAGCCGCGCGTGGACAAAAATCTGCTGCGCGAATACAAAGAAGGGTTGATCGTAACGTCCGGATGCTTGCAAGGAGAAATTTCGCGCGCGATCATGCAGCGCAAAACCGAGAAGGCGCGTTCTCTCGTGCGCGAGTATCTGGAAATTTTCGGCGCGGATCATTTTTATTTTGAAGCGCAGCACCATCCGGAAATTCAGGACCAGCAATTCCTAAATACCGCGATCAAGGACTTCGCGCGCGAGTTCAACGTGCCGATGATTCTCACGTGCGATGCGCATTATCCGAAACCGGAGGATCGCGACGCGCATGACGTGTTTCTGTCGATCCAGACGAAAACGACGGTGGATAATAAAGAACGCATGTCCATGAAAGACGCGGATTTTTCTATCAAGGATCCCGCGTCTGTCTGGAACGATGTGCGCAACGATCCCGATCTCGCGCGCGCGTTTGAAAATACTGCGCTTCTGGCTGACCGGTGCAACGTGGAAATTGAAATCGGCAGACCTATGATTCCCGCGTTTCCCGTGCCGCCGGGCGAGACATCGGAATCGTATGTGCGCGGGCTTGTTGCGCGCGGGCTGGAAACGCGCTATGAACCGGTGACCCAGGCGATCAACGACCGCGTCGAGTACGAGTTGGGCATCATTTTGAAAAAAGGATTCGCGGATTATTTTCTTATCGTGCAGGATTTCGTGAATTGGGCTAAAGGGCAGGGGATTTTCGTGGGGCCCGGCAGGGGATCGGTGGCTGGCTCTGCAGTTGCGTACGCGCTTGGCATCACGGATGTTGATCCGATTGCGTACGACATCAGTTTCGAGCGGTTTTTGAATCCTGAACGGGTGATGATGCCCGATATTGATCTTGATTTTCAGGATGACCGCAGAGGCGAGGTTGTGAAGCATATTGAAGAGCTGTACGGGAAAGAGCGGGTTGCGCAGATTGTGACCTACGGCGTGATGAAAGCCCGCTTGGCCGTGCGCGACGTGGCGCGCGCCCTCGGGTTGCCCTATGCTCTGGGCGACCAGATTTCAAAGCTTATTCCGTTCAACGCGAATTTGGACGATGCGCTGGCGACGGTTGCGGAGTTGAAGGATCTGTACAATACGAATCCCGACGCGAAAACCGTTATGGGATATGCGAAGCGCCTGGAAGGCATTGTGCGCCATGCGTCGACGCACGCCGCAGGAATCGTTATCGCGCCGGGACCGCTTTCCGATTTTGCTCCTTCGCAATACGCGGCGCGGGGCGACGAGAACATTTGCACGCAATACGACATGCACGCCGTGGAAGACGTCGGCCTGGTTAAAATCGATTTGCTGGGGCTTGCGAACTTGACGGTCATTAAAAACGCGTCGCGCATCGTGAAAAAGATTTATGATCAGGATTTCGATATCGATGCGATCCCGGAAGGGGATGGAAAAACATACGAGCTTCTGTCGCGCGGCGAGACAATCGGCGTATTCCAGGTTGAGTCGTCGGGCATGCAGCGTTATCTCCGGGAATTGAAGCCGACGCGCTTTGAAGACATTCTGTCCATGATTGCGCTCTACCGTCCGGGCCCGATGGAATCCATTCCCGATTTCATCGCGGCCAAGCACGGAAGGAAACAGGTGACGTATCTGCATCCGCTGCTGCAATCGATTCTCGAGAAAACGTACGGAGTCATTGTTACCCAAGACCAGGTTTTGGAAATCGCGCGCACGTTTGCTGGGTTTTCGTTCGGCGAAGCCGATGTGCTTCGGAAAGCCGTGGGCAAGAAAATCAAGGAATTGCTTGATGAGCAGCGGGAAAAATTCATCCAGGGCGCGATGAAAGCAAACGCCGTTTCGCGACAGCTGGCAACAAAGGTGTGGGATTTCATCGAGCCGTTCGCGCGCTACGGATTCAACCGCGCGCATTCGGCGTGCTATGCGCGCATCGTATACCAAACCGCGTATCTCAAAGCGCATTATCCCGAGGCGTTTATGGCAGCTTTGCTGACGTCCGATTTCGGGAATCTGGACCGGATTGCGCTTGAAATCAGCGAATGTCATCGCATGGGCATCGCGATCGTGCCGCCCAATGTGAATAAATCATTCGTGGAATTCGGCGTTGATCCGGAAACAAAAAATATCGTGTTCAGCCTCGCGGCGATCAAGGGCGTGGGGGTGGGTGTTGCGGAACAGGTTCAGGAAGAGCGCAAGAAAAACGGAACATACACGTCTTTGACGAATTTCGTGGAACGAGTTCCTA
This sequence comes from bacterium, assembly GCA_027310425.1. Lineage (GTDB taxonomy): Bacteria > Patescibacteriota > Minisyncoccia > UBA6257 > Brennerbacteraceae > JAKALE01. The sequence continues at coordinate 6,682 of DAIDAW010000016.1, forward strand.
AGAGCGTGGTCAATAAAAAAACCATGGAATGTTTGACCAAGGCGGGCGCGTTCGACGAGTTCGGTGAACGCGCCCAGATTCTGGCGGCAATGGATCAGATTCTGAAATTCGGATCATCGCTCGACAGGCAGAACGGCGCAAACCAGATGGGTTTGTTCGGCGCCGGCAGCCCGGTGCACGTGCAATCCGTTATCAAATTGCCTCAGGTCCCGCCTGCGAGCAAGAAAGATCGCATGGCATGGGAAAAAGAATTTCTCGGCTTGTATCTCTCGGAGAGTCCGCTTGCAGACCATCGCGGCATGCTCGCCCAGCTGGCGACGCCGATCGCGCGCCTCAATGAAACCATGGTCGGCAAACGGGTGCGTATCGGCGGCGTGATTGCGAGCTGTCGGAGAATTGTGACGAAAAACGGGCACGCGATGCTGTTCACGAAATTGGAAGATACGTCAAACCGCAATATGGAGGTCGTGGTGTTCCCCACGACGCTCGAACAAAATCCGAACGTGTGGCAGGAAGATAACGTGGTTTTGGTTGAAGGAAGAATCAACACGCGCGACGGCGAGCTGAAACTCGTGTGCGATACCGTGCGTCCGATCGAAAGCATTTGACGCAATGCGCAGGAGCGAGAAAGGTGCCGCAGTTGCTCTTTTTTTATTTTTCCGTACAATGGATATGCTATGAAAAATCTTTTCAAAAACCTACTTTTGGTCGCCATTCTTTTCGTCGTGCTCTCCGCTCTTTTTTCATTTTTTGTTGGGGAAAAGACGGGAACTGCGCAAACGATTCCTTTGAGCGACGTGGCGCAGAAAATCCAGGCAGGTCAGGTGAAGAAAATTTCCGTTCGCGACAATACGCTGACCGTGACAGATACGGATAACAAGACGTGGACGTCGGAGAAAGAAGCTGAAACGTCGCTTTCGCAGTCGCTTGCAAATCTCGGCGTTGACAAAACAAAGCTAGGGACAGTCAATATCCAGGTGAGCGCGGATTCGGGTAATAGCGCGCTGTGGCTTACGATTCTCATCAACGTGATCGCGCCATTTCTGGTTATCATTGCGCTGTTCTGGTTCATGTCGCGCCAGGCACAGAAAGGCATGGCGCAGACGTTTAATTTCGGCAGGGTGAATTTGAAATTATTTACGAATCCTAAGGAACGCACAACGTTCCGCGATGTCGCGGGCGCAAAGGAAGCAAAGGAAGAGTTGCGGGAAATCGTTGATTTCCTGCGCAACGCGAAAAAATTCCTGGACATCGGCGCCCGGATTCCGCGCGGCGTGCTCCTTATGGGCGCTCCGGGAACCGGCAAAACGCTGTTGGCGCGCGCGATTGCAGGCGAGGCAGGCGTGCCATTTTTCCACATTTCCGGTTCCGAATTCGTTGAATTGTTCGTCGGCGTTGGGGCAAGCAGGGTGCGTGATCTGTTTTCCACCGCGAAGAAAGCAGCGCCGGCGATCATTTTCATTGACGAGATCGACGCAGTCGGCAGGCAGCGTGGCACCGGGATGGGTGGCGGGCACGACGAACGCGAGCAGACGCTCAACCAGATTCTGGTCGAGATGGACGGATTTGACCGCGAAACGAATATTATTGTGGTTGCCGCGACGAATCGGCCTGACGTGCTCGATCCCGCATTGCTTCGCCCCGGCAGATTCGACCGCAGGATTGTGATTGATTTACCCGATGTGAAGGAGCGGGAAGATATTTTGAGTTTGCACATGAAAAATAAGAAAGCGGCGCAGGACGTAAACTTACACCGGGTTGCGCAGCGCACGCCTGGATTCGCCGGCGCTGATCTCGCGAATCTTGTGAATGAAGCGGCATTGCTTGCGGCGCGCAAGAATAAAAAACAAATAGAGCAGGAGGAGCTGCTGGTTGCGATGGAAAAAGTCATTCTCGGACCTGAACGGAAAAGCCACGTTCTGACGCCCAAGGAGCGCGAGATCACCGCGTATCACGAAGCCGGCCACGCGCTCGTTGCCGCGATGCTTCCGAATGCCGATCCAGTGCACAAAATCTCGATTATTTCGCGGGGCAGGGCTGCGGGATATACCTTGAAGTTGCCGGTCGAAGACCAGCACCTGTATACGAAATCGCATTTTATCGACGAACTCGCGAGTTTGCTGGGCGGATACGCGGCAGAGGAGATTGTGTTTCGTGAACTTACGACCGGCGCGTCCAATGATTTGCAGCACGCGACTGATCTTGCGCGCAGCCTCGTGACCGAGTACGGCATGTCGGAAAAATTCGGCCCCATCAGTTTTAACGTATCCGGCGGCATGGTGTTTTTGGGCCGCGATTTGGGAGTCGAACGCGATTATTCGGAACGGGTTGCGCAGGAAATCGACGAGGAAGTCCAGGGATTTTTGCGCCGCGCCCAGGAAACCGCGAAAAAAATACTGACCACGAAGCGCAAGATTCTTGATGCGATCGCAAAACGCCTCATCGACGCGGAAACCATCGAAAAAGAAGAATTCGAATCGATTATCGCGAACTTCAAAGTGAAAAAACAGCGGCGCGCGCAGCTCCAAAAAGAACACGAAACGTAACCGTGCGCCGCAGCGGGGCGTATTCGAGGATTCCCGCTAAAAACAGATGTAAACTCGGAATCAAATGCGTACTCAGTTATCCGCATTTTGATGGTGGTGCGTCTGGAGGGATCCGAACTTCCAGCCAACCATGTATCCGCTCGCAAAGGTGCGCACTCCTGGATTCGAACCAGGGACCGACCGTGTATAAGACGGCTGCTCTACCGCTGAGCTAAGTGCGCAAGAAACGACGGGCAGGTAAGACGATTGCTTTTCCATTGAGCTAGAGACGCAGTTTTGCATGCACTACGGCGCTTGCTGCCGCAGGGTTTCGTGCGCGGTTTTCCAGAGTAGTATATACTACAAGTATGAAACTGGAAAATAAAGTCGTGCTTATCACCGGCGCGTCCCGGGGCATCGGCAGGGCGATTGCGTTTGCCGCGGCGCGCGAAGGAGCGCGCGTGCTGGTGAATTATCGCGTAAACGAGCAGAAGGCGCGTGAGGTTGTGGAACAGATCGGAGCCGCGCAGGCGTATGCAGTGCAGGCTGATGTTTCTCGGGAAGACGGCGTGCGCACGCTTGTTGCCGAAACCATCCTTCATTTCGGTAAAATTGACGTGCTCGTGAATAACGCCGGCTCGATCATCCGGCCCGGCGACTGGAAAACAGACCTGATGGTGTGGCATAAAACGATTGATACCAACTTGACGAGCGCATGGCTTATGATCCGCGAGACCGCGCCGTACATGCTCAAGCGCGGGAAAGGAGCGATCGTGAACATCGGATCAGTATACGGCGTGCTCGGCGCGGCAGGCGTGTTGGCGTATACGTCGGCAAAGGGAGGCCTTCTTACCTTGACGAAATCCTTCGCGAAGGAATTCGCGCCCGCGGTGCGCGTGAACGCGGTTCTGCCCAGCAACGTCGTGACCGATATGGCGGCCGGCGCCGGATCGCAGCTGCTCGAACAGTTCCGCAGGGAAACGGCGCTCCAGCGCATCGCAATGCCGGAAGAGATCGCCAAACCGGTTCTTTTTCTCGCCTCCGACGAGGCAAGCTATATCACCGGCGAAGCGCTCGCGGTTGACGGCGGGTACAGCCTGCGCTGAAGCGGAAAATTGATTTTCTTTTTTGCGGTTTGTACAATACGAAACCATGGCGGCACCAGATTTCTTCAATTTCAGGGAAAACGCGCGCAGACTCATCATCGTGTCCGCGGGAGTTTCGCTCGCGCTGATTGCAGGCATCGTGTTCGTATTATGGCAAAGCGCTGCCCGGATAGATGCAATCGCAGGAATGCGCCGCAATCTCGCTGCTACCCAGATTGCCTTCAACCAATTGAGCACGTTGCGATCCGAACAGCAGCGGGCCGAACCGTATCTGCGGCAGCTCAGGATCGTATTTCCCGATGAAGAAGCGTTATTCACATTGACTGGTTCTTTGCAGGATGCCGCGGAAAAGAACCGCGTGCGCCAGAATTTCGCGTTTGGCTCGGTATATCAAGGAGACGCGAATTCGCAGAAAAATATCGGATTTACGCTGACGGCGCAGGCGACGCTTGGCGATTTTGTTTCGTACTTGCGCGCTTTGGAACAGATGCCGTTTTTCATCGATGTAGGGAATATCGAGGTAAACAAGACGGATCAAGGGTATCAGTTCAACACTCTTGGCAGAATTATTCTTCGTTGATTAAAGTATGGCGTTGTTCGAAAAAACAGGTGGCTTAAAGCTTCACGTCGGCAAAAAAGACGCGTCGGGCTATCTTATTGCCGCGGCGCTGCTCTCGCTTGTCTTGGCAGCCGGGACGGGGTATAGTGTATGGTACGCGAGTTCCTTGGTGCAAAAATTATCAGCGCCGGCTGGCGGCGATACGTTGAACGGAAATCGTTTTCAAATCGAGCAGGCAAAGGCGGATTTGCGGCTTCAGGGTGCGGAATATTGGATGCAGAATTTTCGGGCAGCATCATCTACTGCAACGACAACGCCGAAAACTTCTCCGAGCCCCAAACGCTAGGAAGATAGGACAGATGCTGTGGGGGACTGATAGATGATGTGCGCTTGGCAGAAAGCGGGAAAGCGATGCTTTGATCCTGCGCGCGATCGAAAAACATATTGGGCACTTAGCTCAGTGGTAGAGCGCGTCTCTGATAAAGACGAGGCCAAAGGTCCGATCCCTTTAGTGCCCACCATCCGATTGCAGCAAGGCAAATTTTTGCTCCTGTTTGTTTTTCCAAGATAGGTTTTGAGGCGGAAACAAGCTATCCTGTGTATAGAAGAGGCTTGCGTTGTGCTATACTGAATTTAGTATAAAGGTCGGAAGCGGAGGCGCAGACAGACGTTTTCCGCGTTCAACAATGGAATCATCGAATAAAATAACAATACTGCATCAATGAATACGTTTAACGGTTTATCCTTGCAGTTCGTCGATTTGCAGAGCGCATTGTATAGTGCGCTTGTTTTGGTGTACCAGGAAGTGCTCATATTCATTCCGGTCATCCTCGTCGCATTGCTCGTTTTAATCATCGGGCTCATTATTGCGAAGGGGCTGGGGCGGCTGGTTGAGCAAGTCGTATCGCTGACGAAGATTGACTCCTGGCTCGCAAAAACCGGCGCGCGCACGTTTTTCGACCGCGCGGGTATGCGTTTGGATGTGGGCAAATTCCTCGGCGAGCTCGTAAAATGGGTTACCATCCTTGCGTTTTTGATGGCGTCCGCTGACATTTTGCGGCTTTCCGCAGTGACGGACGCGATCAGCGGCTTGCTTGCGTATCTGCCGAACGTGATCGTAGCATCGGTCATTTTGCTTTTGACCGTGGTATTCGGCGGGTTTGTCCAGAAAGCGGTGCGCGGCGCAATCAGCGGCGCGAGCCTGCAGGCGGCGAACTTCGTGAGTGCCGTCGTGAAGTGGGCGGTGTTCATTTTCGGCTTCCTGGTTTCGCTCCAGCAGCTGAACATCGCGACTGACGTGATCAATATCGTGTTGATCGGGTTGGTGAGCATGTTCGCGATTGCCGGCGGCCTTGCGTTCGGCCTTGGCGGCAGGGATTATGCGCACGATTTGCTGGAACGGTTCCGTTCCGAAGTCGAAGAGCGCTAATGCGATTCAGTAAACCAAAGCGACAAATGCCGCGTGAGCGGCATTTGTTGTTGCTTGTTGTGCGTATGATGGTATACTGATGCCGATGGTCATCAATGGCATCCAGCTTGCGGAAAAATTGATTCGATCGCTCAAGCGGAGCCCGGTTCTCGCGCGCATCGCCGGGAAGACGATTGCGGTGTGCTGTGTACAGCCGAGTGCAGAAACGAACGTTTTTATCGCGCAGAAACAGGCGCTTGCGGACCGCGTGGGGCTCAAACTCCGCGTATATGAATACTGTTCTGGCTTGACGCAGCGGGAATTTATCGAAGAAATTCACGCATTGAATGCCGATCCCGATGTGGTAGGTATTATTCTCCAGCTGCCGCTGCCTGCGCACCTTGATTCCCAGCGCTGTTTTAATGCCATCGACATCCGCAAAGATATTGACGTGCTTTCTGACGCGGCATTCAAGAAGTTTTATGCGAAAAAGACGAATGTGATGCCGCCGGTTGCCGGCGCGATTGATTATATCGTTGTCGAGCACAAAATCGCGGTGCATGGCGCATTCGCGCTCGTGTTGGGCGCCGGCAGATTGGTCGGCATGCCGTGCCTCGTATGGTGTGTGCACAATGGCGCAGGCGCGTGTTCGTTCCGCGAATGGGGAGATGCAGCGCAGCTGATGCTGCCGCAAGCAGATATCATTATCGCGGGACTGGGTATGCCGCGTTCGGTCACAAGTTATGGCATGAAAGAAGGGGCGATCGTGTTTGACGTGGGGTTTTCGCGCGAAGGCGGTAAAATCGTGGGGGATGTTGATTTTGATGCTGTGTCAGCAAAAGCGCGTTATATTACACCGGTGCCCGGCGGCATCGGGCCATTGACAGTCGCGATGCTGTTCAAAAATCTCGTGGAGCTGCAAAAAGAATACAAGAAATAACTGTTGTTGTGCTATAAAAAAGTACAGCTCCGCCGAGGGGTGAGCTGGAGACGCGATATGCGCGTTGCAGGAGGGTTGATGATTTTAGAACCCGACTGCTTTTACAAGCAAAGTGGAAAATACACTGGCGAATTTCCAAAAGGAGACAAAGAGCGTGCCTGTGTAGTTGTTGATCCTGAATTTGCGGTCAATGGCAACAGTTACGTTTTATGTATGTGTGTCAATTGTACGAATTCCTGGACATTCTTTGAGATGCGCACGACGTGTTTGTCCCTGTGATTTGTTTTTCTCGTATATGCATGCGGGGCGAATCCGAGATTGTGCATTATGCGAATAACATCGCGCGTTAACGTCGGGATGACTGACGTAAAATTGACCATTGGATATCCTCTATCTCGATATATCGATCCGTCTGTCTCAATAAGCCCACGGAGGCAGCTGATCATGGCTTTTCTATTTCTCATAATCCACGGCGGAACGCGGATACATTGTTTCGCCTTGCTTCCTGCTTTTGCCTTCCACCCCAATACGTGTTCCCAACAATTGGAATAACAACTGATATACACGCAATTTCCCCGTTGTTCGTGAATCGTTACTTTGTTTTCAGGTAGGAATGCATGAAGGGCCGCCACAATGGATTCGATAAGCCTTGGATAGGCGGTAGCGCACGTGATTCGTAATCGCGTTGCCCTGCCGTTTGGGTTCGACAAGTTTCCGTCGCCGAGCGCGACCCCGATAATATATGCCCGCAGGACAGGGTCCGGATTTATTGTCTTCAAACGTTTCCGTTTGTCCATCGTGCCTGGGGTGGGATTCGGACCCACATGAGATTGCTCTCACAAGATTTTGAGTCTTGCGCGTAAACCATTCCGCCACCCAGGCAGCAGTTCCAGTATAAATTTTGTCTACCAAATTGTCAAAACAGGGGAAACAGTTTATGAT
>DAIDAW010000017.1 GCA_027310425.1 bacterium
GGGCAGCGCGCGTCATCGTTCGGATGGGGGTGCACCGTATAAAGAATTTTTTTCTTCGGCATGCGCGCGCGGTCGAAGCGCGCGAAAATAAATAATGCTATGCATATGAACACAAAGCGTATTGTCAGAACGGCGATTGCATGGACAAGCATCGTATATACGGCGTGTTTTCTCGCGCTTTTGCTTTTGCCCGGCATCCGTTCAGGATTTATGATGTACGGCTGGCATACGAGGGCGCCGCTGTACGAGAACATCCTCACGTTTGGCACGTTTCTGTGGGGCTTCGTGATTTGGGATGCGATTGCGGCAGCGGGCGCGTGGCTCTTCGCGACGCTGTACAATAAGATAAAATAAAAGCGCAGGATTTGTTTTTGGCACCGTCGAAGCGCGCGGCGTCCTGCGGCGAAAATATATGAAAAAACAAACTATCATATACGCGGTGGCGCTGGCGGTTGTGTTGGGCGGGACGGTATACGCATTTACCCGCGCCCGGCAGCGCGCGCGAATTACCGGCATTGATTCATTTGCTGCGTGCGCCCAAGCCGGATACCCGGTGCTGGCAACGTATCCTGCGCAGTGTCGGACGCCGGACGGCAGAGTATTCATTTCACAAGATGAAGCAGTGCGAAGCGTTGTGGAGCGTTTTGGTTCCGCGATGAAACAGGTTTCATTGAGCGCGCCGCGGCAAGCCGTTGCCAACGCAATGGAACAAAATTATGCGTCCGTGCTCGCGCCCGACTTGCTTGCGCGCTGGAAAGAAAATCCCGCGGAAGCATTCGGCAGAGTGACATCAAGCCCGTGGCCGGAGCGGATTGTTATCTTCTCGGCGGTGCAGCAAGAAAACGGGCGCGCTCAAGTGCTCGGCGCGGTGATAGAGAAAACGAGCGCAGATTCAGCAGGCACGTTTGCGTTTTCGTATCCGATTGCGCTGACGCTTGAGAAATCGGATGGGGACTGGCGCATCAGCGCAGCATCCCGAACGTGGCCGCAGACGGCAAACGGCATTCTCGGAACCACGCTTTTGGGACCGACGTGTCCGGTGGTGCGCAATCCTCCTCTCGGACAGTGCGCTGATAAGCCGTATCAGGGGAATTTCGAGATTATGAGAGCGGGGGCGAATGCTGTTGTCGCGCGCTTTACGTCCCAAGAAGACGGTTTATTCGCCATTACGCTTCCGCCCGGACAGTACGATATCCGCAATATTTCTTCCCAGCGCATGTTGCCCCGCTGCGCTTCGAATGGCACGGTGGATGTCGTCGCGGGTTCATACGCGACTACGACCGTCTTGTGCGATACCGGTATCCGTTGACAGAAATGCAGTGAGCGTGCGAAGATAGAAATTCCGGACGCGCATTCCCAAGAATATGCGTCTGCTGCGAATACTTTCCAAAGACCCAGATACGTAGCTGAAGATTTGGAGAGCGATTCGCGCGATATACGTATATCTTCGTAATGCAAAAACCGCCGAGTAATCGGCGGTTTTTGCGTGCCGGAAGCAAAGCGCCGTGATACAATTTCTCCATGAATAAACCGGATTCCGGATTCGCGTATCGAGAACAAGAACGGAAAATGAAAAGGATACCCGGATTATGTGCAAAACAGGCAAAACAGTTGCCTGAAAATTCATGAATAATATTGTGCAGGAAAATCCTGAACCATCGCGGCGGAAGAACGCGTTTTTTATCGGACTTCTGAGTTTTTTCGGCGGCATTTCGCAGGATATGTTCGCGCCGATTTTACCGATTTACCTGACGTCGGTATTGGGGTTTGACAAGACGTTCGTCGGCATTGCCGATGGCTTGGTCAGCGCGGCGGCATATCTGTTCCGCGTTGCATCAGGATTTGTATCCGATGCGGTCAAGAATAAAAAACCGGTCATATTTGTCGGGTATTTTCTGTCCGCGCTTGCGCGGCCGCTGCTCGCATTTGTTTCGCAAGGCGCGTCGATCCTCGGGCTGCGCGCGCTCGACGGCGCGGGGAAAGGAATCAAAGATCCTCCAAAAGACATAGTGGTTGCAGGTTCGAGCGCGCAGGCATCGCGCGGCGCGAGTTTCGGCATGGTGCGCATGCTCGATACGCTCGGCTCGGTTGCCGGGCCGCTGATCCTGTTCGGCATTTTATCCGTTGCGCAGGAGGGTGCGGCATCGTATCGCTGGATTTTGCTCATGAGCGCAGTGCCGCTCGCATTTACGCTTGCGGTGCTGGTGTTCGGCGTGCGCGAAACCGCTGGCGGGCAGCGCGTTGAGGACGAAGCAGGAAGGCGCGGTATTACCGCTCTTCCGAAATCGTTTTTTGCGTTTCTCGCGATTGTCGCGGTATTTGCGCTCGGCAATTCGTCCGATGCATTTTTGATTTTGCGTGCGCGCCAGATCGGCGTATCGGTGCTTGAAATTCCGCTTGTCATCGCTTTGTTCAATTTTGCGTATGCCATGGCCGCAGTGCCGTTCGGATCGTTGTCGGACAAAATCGGCAGAATCCCCACGATGCTCATCGGCTGGGGTTCGTATGCGCTGATGTATGCGGGATTTGCGCTTGCGCCGTATGCTTTTGCGGTGTGGTTTTTGTATGCGCTCTACGGCGTGTATTATGCGACAAGCGAAGGAGTGGCAAAAGCATTCATCGCGGATCTCGTGCCTCGCGGCGTGCGCGGTAGGGCATTCGGTTTGTATGGCGCGACCATCGGGCTTGCAACCTTGCCGGCGAGCTTTTTCATGGGATTTTTATGGGATCGGTTCGGCGCACAGCCGGCGTTCTTGTTCGGCGCTGGGATGGCAGTTGTGGCGGGAGTGGGACTACTGGCGTTTTCAAAAAAATTAAAAAGCGCATATACTAATAGAAATGTCTCCTGAATTTCCGTTTGAATCGAATTTGAAAGGCCGCATGGCAGAGCAGTTGGTGCACGACCTGCTGCGCGAATGCGGCAACGAAGTATACCGAATCGGCATGGAATACGCGTTGCCGGAAACCAAACGGATTTCAGATGCGCTCATGAAAAACGCGGTGGTTGGGGATAAGGTGCGCGCCACGCCGGATTTTTTGGTCATCGACAAACTCGGTACGGCATGGCTCGTGGAAGTGAAATTCCGCTGGAATCCCCAGGGCCATGAATCCGATTACAAGCGAATTGAACGCGTCAGGCATGCGTGGCCCGAGACCCTGATCGTGTTCGTGAATTGTTCCGAGCGGCCGTATTTCCGCGTTTCCAAGTATCCGTTTCTGAATGAAAACAACGAGGTTGTATCCGATTCCATCGAGCGGTTCAAACAGTTTTCCGTGACACAGCGCGTTCTTGAAGAATCCGAAGCATTGGTTGAAAAATACCTGAAACCGACGCTAAAACAATAGGCAAGGCAACATCTTTTTTATCTTTTAAGGTGAAGGAAGGGCGCGCTTTGCAAAGTTTATGAAGATGTATACAATAGCCAATCCATGACTCAATGAGGCAGGGTCGCGGCAAAATAACAACTTTATTCCTTATGAAAGTATTTTTTATAATTCTTATCGCAATCGCAGCGGGGCTGGGATGGTATCTGTATCAAGCGCAATTCGCAGGGCAGAGCATATCGCCCAACGGAAACGGGCTTGTATCAGCGACCCCTGCGCAATCTCCTGTTATCACGCCGTCACCGGCAAAAACAACAGTGCTTGTAACGTATACCGATGCGGGATTTTCACAGAAGGCCATCACGGTGAAAAAAGGAACTATCGTGACATTCGTTAATAACTCTTCAGATCGTCTCTGGGTTGGTTCGGATCCGCATCCGATTCACGACCAGTATCCCACAACCGGCGGCTGCATCGCGAGCACATTCGATGCGTGCAGCGGCATTGCACCCGGCGCTTCGTGGTCGTTTCAGTTCGACATTGCCGGCACGTGGGGATACCACAACCATTTGAACCCCGGCAAAAAAGGCACCGTGGTAGTGCAATAAATCCGTTTTGAAACGCCGCATTTGAGAATACTATCTTGGTTTCTCGATGGAGAAAGGCTTCGTGCGGCGCATTCTCTTTTCTTCGGTTCAGGAGTATTCTGAAAGAATGGCTGGAAACGGATATGTATCAGATGAAGGTCTTGTGCGCGCTGCGCAAGGCGGCGATGTGGAATCGTTTGAGGCGCTCGTGACGCGCTATGAACGCGCATTGTACAGATTTTCGTATCGGTTTGCTCGCGACCAGTCGACGGCAGAGGATATTGTGCAGGATTCGTTCATAAAAGCATGGAGCCGTTTGCGCCAATGCAAAAACGGCGACTCATTCCGCGCTTGGCTCTTCTCAATTTGCCGCAATACCGCTCTCGATGCGCTCAAGAGAAAAAAGGACATTCCGTTTTCCGCGTTTGAAGCAAAGGATGGCGGCAATTCCATATTCGATTCGTTTGCGGATGCGCGCCAGAATGCCGCAGAATTGCTTGAGCGTGCGTACAACAGCGCGACAGCCGAGGGATTGCTTTCTCAGTTGCCCTTGTTTTACCGCGAAGTGCTGCTGTTGCGTTATGGTGAAGGGCTTACGTTCAAGGAAATTGGCAGAGCGCTTGGCAGGCCGCTTGATACGGTGAAAAGCCAGCATCAGCGCGCGTTGTCTGTTATGCGTTCTCGCGCCCTGCATGCACCAAAAAAGCAGCGTCAATCGTCTTTATAGGAAAGATGATATGGCAATACGCGAACCGGAGACAATGCTCGAAAATATGGAGGATCTAGAATTTCCGGCATACCTGCACGAGCGTATCCTGCGTTGTGTGCGTCAGGCAGCAGCGCGCCAGGCGCGCCTAAAAGCGGCGGTTTCGTTTACCGCGGCCGTGGCGTCGTTTGCCGCGCTCGGGGGAATATCATGGTATGCGCTCCAAGCAGCGCGCGCGTCCGGCTTTTTAAGCTATGCATCACTGGTGTTTTCCGACACTGCGGCAGTGTTCGCGTTGCGGGGCGACTTTATCCCGCTTCTGGTTGAGACGTTTCCGTTTGTGTTTGTTTCGCTTGCAGCAGGGGTCGCCGTTGTATGTTTCGCGTGCGTAAGGATGGCTCGTGAGCATATGCGTAATTCGGTTTCGCGCGTCAGCGTTGCGTAATGAAGCGGAAAGAGTGGTGCGCAGACGTGCGTTTGAAAATAAGTTTGTACCAGGAGTTCTATGAGCGCAAAAAAAATTTTTGAATCGAAATGGTTTATCGGCAGTGTATTTGCCGCCGGAGCCATTATCATACTGTCGGCAGTATTCCAGTGGGGGGAATTTGCGGGATATCGCAGAGCGGGGATGGCGGAGCGTTGGGGCAACTCGTATTACCGGACATTCGGCAGGCATGATATCCCCGGAGGATCGGGCAGATTCCTTATGGATGATTTTCCGAATACGAACGGCGCGCTCGGCAAAGTTTTAAAGTTAAACGGAACATCGTCTTTTATGATTGAGGGTTTGGACAATACGGAACGGATGGTTGTGGCAGGAGAAGATACGGTGGTGCGCAGATTCAGAAATACGGTCAGTATGGACGATGTGCAACCCGATGATTTCGTGGTCGTTATCGGCGAGCCTGAAGCGAACGGGGCAATCCGCGCAAAACTCATCCGGATCGTTCCGGAACCGCCGGAATTCTTCTGGCAAAGCACAACAACGAAAAATCTTTAATCCTATGCGATTTTTATCTTTCTCCGCGGTTGCACGGCGCATTGCAAAGTTCGCTGCAGCTCATAAATTCTTGGTCGTGCTCGGCGCGTTGGGGTTGGCGCTTGCCGCTTGGGGAGGCGTTCGATCGTTTCAGGCAAACAATCAAGGCACTCGGTATGTTCTGGCAAAAGTCCAAAAAACCACAATCGTCACATCAGTGAGCGGTTCGGGACAAGTATCCGCGACGTCGCAGGTTGATGTAAAAGCGAAAGCATCCGGCGAAATTATTCAGATCGTGGCGCAGGAGGGGACGTATGTCGGGCAAGGCGCCGTGCTTGCGCGCATCGACGCGACGAATGCGCAAAAAGCAGTGCGGGATGCGACGATTGCGCTTGAGAATCAGCGTTTGACTTTGGAAAAACTCGCCGGCTCTGATGCTGCTTCGGTGCCGCGCAACAAGCAGGATGCGATCGATGCTCTGGAACGCGCATATGCGGATGGATTTAGCAGCACCGCCAACGCATTTCTTGATTTTCCGTCCATCATGGCGGGCATGCAGCAAATCGTGCTCGGTTATACGCTCAACGCATCGCAATGGAACATTGATTGGTACGCGAACGCGGTGCAGCGATACACCTCCGCGGGGCAGCAATACCGCGATCAGGCGTATGAAAGCTTCCAGCGCGCTCGCGCGTCTTATGACGCGGCATTCGCGCAATACAAAGCGACTGATCGGGATGCCGCGACTTCGTCGGTCGACGCGCTTTTGAACAGCACGTATGCGGCAGCACAGGATATTGCCGAGGCGGTAAAGGCGATGACGAATCTCGTGCAGTTTTACGAAGACACGCTCAATCAATACGGTTTCAAGCCGAATGCGCTCGCGGATACGCAGCTTGCTACTCTGAATTCGTATACCAGCAAGGCGAATGCGCAACTCGCCACGCTCCGCAGCGCGGTCAATACGATCAAGACAGACGTTACGGCAGTTGCGGATGCCGACCTTGAATTGAAAGCGGCGCAGTTGAATCTCCAGCAGCGTGAAAATGCGCTTCGCGACGCAGAACAGAATTTGGAAGATTATACAGTACGCGCTCCGTTTGCGGGCTTAGTGGCGGATGTGAGCGCAAACGTCGGTGATTCGGCCGGATCGGGCACAACGATTGCAACAATGATTTCCCAGCAAAAGCTTGCAACGATCTCGCTCAATGAAGTGGATGCTGCGAAAATCAAAACAGGACAGAAAACAACGCTCACTTTTGATGCGATTGACGGTTTGACCATCGCGGGCGAAGTTACGCAAGTTGATGCGATCGGTGCCGTAAGCCAGGGCGTGGTTACGTACGGAGTGACGATCCAATTCGATACGCAGGATCCCCGCGTGAAATCGGGGATGAGCGTGAATGCCGCGATTGTGACCGAAGTGAAACAGAACGTGCTTGCCGTACCGAATGCCGCGGTACGGGCTCAAGGATCTGTTTCGTATGTAGAGATTCTGCGGACCATACCGAATCAGGCAGGAAATCAGACAAGCGCAACCGTTGTGACGCGCGAGCAGCCGATACAGCAAGAAGTGCAGGTTGGGGCGGCGAACGATACGGACATTGAGATCCTTTCCGGTTTGAGCGAAGGCCAATGGGTTATTGCGCGCAGCGCGCTTTCCAGCGCCCGCCCGGCGCAGACCTCCCAGGCACCGAGCTTGTTCGGCGGCGGAGGAGGGGGCGCGCGCGGCGCAGGGCACTAGACTATGATAGAAATCTCCGATATTACCAAGACATATGTGGACGGCCCGTTGCGCTTTCAGGCTCTGCGCGGCGTCAGCTTTTCCATTGATGACGGCGAATTTGTGGCCATCATGGGGCCGTCCGGATCAGGAAAATCCACTTTGATGCACATTCTGGGATGCCTCGACACGCCTACGAGCGGCGCGTATGCGCTGGACGGGAGGGATGTATCAGAGCTGGACGACGACGAGCTTGCAAGAATCCGATGCGAGAAAATAGGATTCGTATTCCAGGCGTTCAATCTTTTGCCGCGCGCGACCGTTATGCGTAATGTGGCGCTGCCGCTCGTGTATGCGGATGTGCCGGCGGAGGAGCGCGAAGCGCGCGCGCGCAAAGCGCTGAAAGCAGCGGGTCTTGATGAAGCGCATTACGCGCATTTGTCCAACCAGCTTTCCGGCGGGCAAATCCAGCGCGTTGCGATCGCGCGCGCACTCGTGAATGATCCGTCGCTGATTTTGGCGGATGAGCCGACTGGAAACTTGGATACGAAAACCGGTGAAGTCGTACTCGGCACTTTTCAGAAATTAAATCAAGAACAGGGTCGTACGATCGTGCTCATCACGCACGAATCGGACGTCGCGGAACATGCACGTCGCATCATCCATGTGCGCGACGGTCGCGTGATCGAAGATTCAAAGAGTCATACTCGGCGCATCATCCATCATGAAAATAATTGATACACTCCAGGAAACATCAGCGGCTCTGCTCGCCAATAAAGCGCGATCCGGCCTTACCATGCTCGGTATTGTCATCGGTATTGCGTCCGTCATCGCTATGGTCTCTATCGGTCAGGGAGCGCAACGCTCGATTCAAGAGCGTATTCAGAGCATCGGATCCAATCTCATTCTGGTGATGCCCGGCTTTCAGCGCGGCTTAGGATTTCAAGTAAGCCAGGGCAGGGGTTCGGCGCGCACGCTTACCCAGCAGGACGCTGATGCCATTGCCGGGTTGAGCGAAGGAGTGGCCGCGGTTGCGCCGGAACTTTCCGGCAGGTATCAGGTGACCGCGAAGGGAACAAATACGAATACAAGCGTCGTGGGCGTCGTGCCTGCGTACCCCGACGTGCGTAACGTGCAGATCGATCTTGGTTCGTTTGTGACGCAGCAGAATATGCTTAGCCTCTCTAAGGTTGCGGTGCTTGGTCCGACCGCGCGCGACGATCTTTTCGGCACAGATACAAATCCGGTCGGCCAGACGATTCGCATCCGCGGTATAGAATTCAAAGTTATTGGCGTTACGAAGGCAAAAGGCGGCACCGGATTCGGATCACAGGACGATATGATATTCATTCCGCTGAGCACGGCGCAGAAGTTTCTTGCCGGCGACGCGTTTGTCACGACAATCAGCGTCCAGGCGCAGAATCAGAATGCTATGGCGGGGTTGCAGCAGGAGATCACCGACCTTCTCCTTGCACGCCATCGCATCAGCGATCCACAGCTCGCGGATTTCAGCGTCGTGAATCAGAACGATATCGTCGCGACCGCATCAAGCATTGCTCAGACATTTACGATTCTCCTTGCGTCAGTCGCAGCCATTTCGCTCATCGTGGGCGGCATCGGCATTATGAATATGATGCTCACGACGGTAACTGAGCGTACGCGCGAAATCGGGTTGCGCAAAGCGATCGGCGCCACGAAACGCGACATTGCCATGCAATTTCTCGTCGAAGCAGTGCTTCTCACCGGCATCGGCGGAGTATTCGGTATTCTGGTTGGCGTTGGAGTGTCGGTCGCAATCGCAGCATTCGGCGTCCTGCAGACCGCGGTTTCGCTGCCGTCCATCATCCTGGCGGTTGCCGTGTCCGCCGGCATTGGCATCGCATTTGGCTTCTATCCGGCGCAGCGCGCGGCGGATCTTAATCCGATTGAAGCGCTCCGTTACGAGTAGAGCCGGTCATATCCATAGAGAAACTAATAAACTAATTAAAACATCAATTATGAGAAACATCGTTCTTGCAGTTATTTTGACTGCGGCTGTTGTCGGCGCAGGCGCGTTTTACGGTGGCATGCAGTATAGCCAATCTCGGCAAAGGCAAGGAAGCGAAAATTTCCAATCGCGTTTCAATGGTACCCGGACTGGTGCGGGCGCAGGCGCGCGCGGCGCAGGGAATTTTGCGGGCGGCCAAGTCGTTTCTCTTGACGCCAAGAGTATGACTGTGAAAGCGCCGGACAACAGCTCGCGCATCGTGTTCATCGGCGATGCCACGGTTGTTGCAAAAACGGTTCCCGGAGCGCTGTCGGATATCAAAATCGGCGATACGATTTCCGTGCAGGGAAGCACGAATACTGACGGAAGCATCAACGCGCAGACGATTCAAATCAGGCAGATTGCGTCTTCCTCTTCTCCAATGCAGCAGCATTGAGGTTTTGCAAAATAACGCCGTGTCAGGGCGTACGTGGTACACTGGCCGTATCTATGGCGCGTTTTGACGATTTTCTGGATCGGATTACGATGTATCGGTTGACGCTGTGGCTGCTTGCCGGATTACTGGGGGTTGCCGCAACGCTGAGCATATTCGGCGCGCTGCCGTTTGTATTATCTGATCTGCTCATTTCAATAGCCGCGCTTGTAATCGTATGCGTTGGCGTAAATGCGTTGTGCAGCCGGCTTTTTTCCGTTCCCGCAAATCCCGAATCCGCATACATTACTGCGCTGATTCTTGCGCTGCTCCTGTCGCCTGCACCGATAACGCGCGCCGGCGCGCTTGCAAACATGGGATGGTATTTTCTGGTCGGAAGCACGGCAATGGCTTCCAAATATCTTATCGCGTTCCGGCGCAGCCATATTTTCAACCCTGCTGCGTTCGGTGTTGCAATCGGAGGAATAGCTTCGGGCAGGTGGGCGAGCTGGTGGGTCGGAACGCCGGTTCTTCTGCTATTCGTTGCAGCCGCTGGATTTCTCATCGTGCGCAAAACCAGGAGAGCGGATATGGTGTTCAGTTTTCTTGTCGCTGCTTTTGCGGCTGTTGCATACGGCGCTTTTGTGAGCAACGGTTTGCCTATGCAAGCGGTTCAAGCCCTTGCGTTGCGCACCGCGCTGGTATTTTTTGCAACGGTGATGCTCACTGAGCCTGCGACTGCGCCGGCAGCGCTGCCGCTGCGCATTGCATATGGAATTGCCGCGGGGATCCTGTTTTCTCCGTATTTTTCGATATTCGGCGTTTCGGGGTTGCCGGAATTCGCGCTGCTCGCAAGCAATGCGATTTTTTATTTTGCAGCCGGGAAGCAAAGGTATCGGATGACGCTCGTACGCGCGGAACAGTACGCGCCGGACATTTTCGAATTTTCATTCACAGCAGATCGTTTGCCTGCGTTTGCGCCGGGTCAGTATTTGGAATGGACTATAGGGCACGAACATTCTGACGCGCGCGGCGTGCGCAGATATTTCACCATCGCGTCCGCGCCGGAAGAGCGCGATATCAAGCTGTGTGCGCGGTTTCCCGAGCATGGAAGCAGTTTCAAGCAAGAATTGCGCGCGCTTGCCCCGGGTGGCATTCTGTTCGCGGGGCAGCGTGCCGGAGATTTCGTGCTGCCGAAGGATACAGCGAAAAAACTTGCATTTTGTGCCGGCGGCATCGGCATTACGCCGTTCCGGAGCATGGTAAAACATATGCTCATGGCTGGCGAGCAGCGCGATGCCGTGCTTCTCTATTCGAATACGCGCGCAGCCGATATTGTATATCAGGATGTATGGGACGAAGCGGCGCGGAAATTCGGGATGAAAACCGTGCATACGCTTACGGATACAAAGGCGATTCCAAATGATTGGCGTGGACGCAGAGGGTTCATTGATGCGAATTTGATCACTGAGGAAATCTCTGATTGGCGCGAGCGGATATTTTATATTTCCGGTCCGCACAGTTTTGTCATTTCAATGGAACGCGCGCTTGAAGCAATGGGCGTTGCGCGCGCGCATATCAAAACGGATTTTTTCCCGGGATACGCGTAAAAGAAAAAGCCACGAGCCTCCCAGGATAGCTTCGTGGCTTTGGCTTTGATAGTCACCGTGAACATTTTTTTCTTTGTTCGCTGCGTTGTTGGATCTCTATCCAGCAAGATTGCGAACAAACAGAAACCGTATTGGGATTGTCCGAATCTGGTTTTATTCCCCCCTTGGACAATAACAGCGTAATGGACAAAACTGTTTCTGTTTGAGCACCCTGGAGACCTCAACCCTTTTTCTTCCTGTGGGAAAAGGGCTTGGAGGGCCTGAACTGGATATGAGCCCAAATGTTGAAAAATTATAGCATACACAAGTATCTTTTCTCGTTCTATAATATGTTTATGCAGAAGAAAATGAATGTTTCGGAATCATATAAACAGCGCATTGCCGTACTCGAGGCAGAGGTGAAAAAATACAAGCGTTTGATGCGCGAAGACGAGTTGACGAAAATTCTGAATCGCAGAGGATTTTTGCACGAAACGGAAAAATTATTTCGCGAAATCCAGGGCGCGCGCGCAACGCGCGAGCGCAGAAAGCACGGCATCGTGCTTGAAGATTTGTGCGTTCTCCTCTTCGATATCGACCATTTCAAAAAGCTCAATGATATCTATGGTCACGAGATGGGCGACGCGGCGCTCAAATTCTTCGCGTTTTTGGTACGGCATCGGTTGCGCGCGAGCGACGTATTCGCGCGGTGGGGCGGCGAAGAGTTTGTTGTCGCTCTGCCGTTTACGCGCAGACATGATGCAGCCGCGCTTGCCGAGGAAATTCGGACGTTTATCGAAGAACGCGGACTTAAATATCGGAACCGGATCATTCATATAACGGTGAGTATCGGCGTCGCGGCATACCGAAACGATGCGGCGCTTCATGATTTGATTCGTAGGGCGGATGCGGCCATGTATCAGGCAAAGCAGCATGGCAGGAATCAGGTGCGCGTGGCAGAATAAAGAATATGAATGCGTGGATGGCGCGGTCCGTGAGTTCGCTCAAGGGCGTGGGCGCGTATTACATCAGGCGACTTGCCAAGCTGGGTATTACAACGGTCGGCGATTTACTGCGGCATTTTCCCGTACGCTACGACGATTTTTCGAATTTCGTCACTATTGCCGACATCAAGGCACCGGGCACGTATTCGGTGCTGTGCCGCGTGGAAAAAATCAAAACGCGCAAATCGTTTCGCAGGCGCCTGTTTGTGATCGACGCGCTCATGCAGGATGATACCGGTTCGATCGGCGTTGTGTGGTTCGGCCAATCATATCTCGTGCGGAGCGTTCCCCAGGGAAGTATTGTCGCGCTTTCGGGAAAAGTGGTGCTGCGCGAAAACAAACTTTCATTCCAGGGCCCGGTATATGAAG
>DAIDAW010000018.1 GCA_027310425.1 bacterium
GTGCTTGTGTTCGCGATTCTCTATCCGATGTTCCTCCGCTATCCCATTGACGTTGAGTTCGGCACCATCAGTTTGTCATTCGCGTTCGCGTGGGTGATGTCGGGGATCGTGAGTTTTTTGATCGCAGGTTTTCTTTCAGGCTATTTCCCCTCGCGCGCGGTCACACGACAAAATATTCTCCAGGCGATCTGGGGATCATAGCGTATGGCAACGCATTCATACCATGATTTCTATTTCCAATCTTGTGAAAACGTATCCGGGCAAAGTTCCGACGCCGGCGCTCAAAGGCGTTTCATTCGAGATCGAGGACGGCGAATTCATCGCGATTATGGGACGGAGCGGTTCGGGAAAATCAACGTTGCTCCACCAGCTCGGCCTTCTTGATACTCCGACGAGCGGAAAAATCCTCATTGACGGGAAAAATGTCGCCACGCTGTCCGACACAGCCCGAACCCAGTTCCGGCTGCAGCGTTTGGGATATATTTTCCAGGAATACGCGCTTATCGCGGAATTGACCGCGCAGGAAAACGTATGGCTGCCGGCGCTCGCGTACGGAAAAGATCCGCACCACTGCTGGGACCATGCAATTCAGCTTCTGGGACTCGTGGGGCTCGCTGACCGCTTGGATCATTATCCGAACGAACTGTCCGGCGGAGAGCAGCAGCGCGTGGCAATCGCGCGCGCGCTCATTAATTCGCCGCGCGCACTCTTTGCCGACGAGCCGACCGCGAATCTTGACACGGCGTCCGCGAAACTGGTGTTGCAGCTGTTCCAGAAATTGAACCGGGAGCTCAAACAGACGATCGTTATGGTGACGCATGAGCCTGAAGACCGCCAGTATGTCGATCGGATCATCTGGCTTTCGGACGGCAGCATCGAAAAAATCGAGAAAGTATCGTAACTCCGCGCGCTCAGAGAAGGGATTCCGACCCTTTTTTTCTTTTCCCTATTTTTCTTGACTCAGATACGGAATTATTGTTATTATGTTGTTGGAGCCCCCTTGGAGCATTTCAGAAAGACAAGTGAATATTAATGCACCAAGAAAACTATTGCACCAAGATAACTTCTCTTCTCCGGTAGTGATTTGCCAGCCATATTCGTACAATGCTGCGCAATCAATGGGCTTATCCTGCCCCCGGAATCCTGGTCCCCATATGGGCCAGCCAGAGTTGAGTATCTGCCGCATCCGTTTTTAGCCAAGAGGACTCCGCTGATTTATTAGCCCTATTGGGCGGGAACTGCTTATGAAGCAGTTCCTTTTTTTAGTGCTCTCATTCTTGCATTCAGAAGCTTGAGAAGTATACTATTTTCAGACCGGCTGGTTTTCGTATTTTTCTGCAGGATGGTTTCCAGTCCTCCTTATGGAAACCTAAGAAAAATCGTGCAGAAAAGGAATCTGACCGGGTTTTGTGGAACGCTGCTCCGCGAGAGCAATTGCGGAGCAGCCACAAAAATAAAAGGATGCGCATTGCGCATCCTTTGTGTTCCCGAAATGCCTTGAGAGGTGAATATAAAACATAAAACGCGGATCCGATGATCCGCGTTTTAGTTTTTTTCAGCGCCAGAAAACGATTACGATTGCGCCGATTGCAAGAACGATGGCAACAATCATCGCCGCAATCTTTGCGTATCGTTTGCGCTGTTCCCCCTTTTTAAAGGCTGCTGCCCTGCGGGCTTCATCAGCCCGTTCCGCATCTTCAAAAAATGGCATTTGCGCCTCCTTGTCTTTGATTTTTACCACTATATCATAGTGACGCATAACTTGTAAAATGATATTCCTTTTTAAGGAAAACGGAAAAATGAAAAACGCACTTGAGTTCATTCGACTTTTTCTGTGGCATTTCGGGTTGCCAGTGAAAAATTCGTTTGACCCAAAAACGCAGAAATAGAAAAAGCAGCCCTATCAGGGCTGCTTTTCCGTTAGTGATGTTCACGATGTTTGAGGCTCTCCAAGCGCTGGTGGTCACGCTCGTCATAGTTTCTCATCCGCTGGTTGCCGAACGGATCGGAACTCGCTATGAAAACGATTCCTACGGTGAATAGAGCGATGAAAATCATTGTTCCGTTGAGAGTCGTTTCCCATGGGCGGGGGAAGAAAGCCTCGTAGAGCACGAACCCCGATGCCCAGAACAAGAATCCGGCAAGGACTGGTAGCGTGACATTATTCGGGATAGCAATCTTATTGAATATGACGATCGCGAAGAATATCAACGAAAAACTCAGAATGCCGATGAGTACAACCAAACCGATTGGTTGTACTTGGTTTTCAGAGTATCGAAAACCAATCATGCCGATGAATCCAGCGCTAATCAAACACAAAACAGCTCCAAACAAAAAGAACAAGCGTTTGAACATTCTGCCTCCTTTGCAGAAGAGAATTGTAACGTATTGACTGCGATATTTCAATATTGCATTACTATGAACACGAATGGCCGCTTTACGCGGCCATTCGTGTTCAGCGCGAAGAGATAGAAAAAATCATTTCACTCCGCGGTATCCGAGCTTTACCAATTCCGCATCGATTGTTCTCGTGAATCCGTTGAGCGGGTTCGCGGGATCAATGCCGGATACAAGCTGGGTGCCGATGATGGAGCCGGGCGTGCCGCTGATGCCGTACGATTGCGCCTCGTTTGCGTCGTCAATGAGTTCCTGCTGGTACGCATTTTTGTTTTTCGCGATATCGTCGCTGATTTTTGCAGCATCCATGTTCGGAAACCGTTCTTTGATGAAGGCAAAAATGCTTTTCATATTGCCGAATCCCTGATTTTCATTATCTTGTGCTTGGAACATTGCTTCGTTCCACGCGAGATACTGGTCAGGATACAAATGCCAGACCGCGTTGGCGACAAGCCCTGCGTCTACGGAATCCTGTCCCAAAAACTGGAAATCCTTGAATACGATTTTCATTTTGCCGGTATCGACATAGATTTGTATCAACGACGGCAAAACTTGTTCCTCGAAGCGTTTGCAAAACGGGCATTGGTAATCGAACCAGTACGCCATCACGAGCGGCGCGTCGGCTTTACCAATAACAGGTTCGTTGGCTGTATCGACAGCGCGCGCATCGAATACGCGTACGGGTGCTGATGGCTCCGGAGATGTCTCAAAGCTCGTATCGGGAATTTGTTGGATTTTGTTGCGGCCCGATACCACAATCGCGACCGCGATGAAAAAACCAGCAATCAGAATTGCCGTGGGAAGCGATATCGGCTGTTTTTGTCCGTTTTCTGCCATAGAAACCCGGAAGACGGATAATAATTCATTCATACTGTAACAGAATACGGAAAAGCGTCAACGCGCGCACTTTGACAAATCGTTGGTATGCGATACTATACCTGCATATGAGCATTATCCGTAAAATTTACCTGTATCTTTTTTCGCTCGTCGGGCTGGTGCTTGTGGTGATGGGAAGCGTGCAGATTATCAACCTCGGATTGCGCGCATTCGTATTCCGCGACGCCGACCGGCAGTGGGAATATCCGCAGGCGATTGTCTCGCAAGGCAAAGAAACTCCGACGCAGCCGTCGCGCGAAGAATTGCAGCAGTACCAGGAGAACCAAGTGAAGGCGCAGCGTGAACGCGAACTCGCCAATGCGCTTGCCATGATTGCCGTGGGCGCGCCGCTGTATTGGTATCATTGGAAAGTGATTAACAGGGAAAAACAGGAATCCCGCTCATAGCGGTTTGAACGGATGAGAAAGAATGTTATCCTGCCGCGAGGCACCCATTATTTCGTCATCACGGGAATCGTGCTGGCGACAGCGCTGCTCGGTTCGTGGTTTGCATCGTTGGGCATTGCGTCCGATTGGTATGAATCCCTTGGCAAGCCGTCATGGATCCCCGGCAGTCCGGTTATCGGATTCATTTGGACCGCGATTTACATTTTGACGGCAATCGCCGCAATCGTATTTTGGGAACTGCGGAAGCGCATAGCGCACGCACGTCTCGCATCCGTCTTGTTTCTCATGAACGCGGCGCTCAACGCCGGATGGCCGTTGGTATTTTTTGTTTTTCATTCGATCAAGGGAGGTTTTTTTGTCGCATTTGCTCTGGCGCTTACGGTCATTTCCCTTATCTGGATGTTATGGAAACCTGCGCGTTTGGCCGCATGGTTGCTGGTTCCGTACGTGCTATGGGGATTTTTCTCGGTTGTGATGAATTATGCGATAGCGTTTTTAAACGGATAGCATCTTGCAGCGAGAGGCAAGGGGCGTATACTAGAAGGATGAGGAATACGGCAGGTAATTTTTCCGGAGGGGCGCGTTCGCTGGTTGGATTTTTCATCATAATGGAATTGCTGATCGCGCTGCCCGCGCGCGCTCGCGCGGCCGAGAGTCCTGCCGGCGCGGCAGCCGCGTTGCAAGGGCAAAGCCGTTTTGCCGCGATTGAACAGGCGGTGCGATTGAAAAATTACAGCCAATGGAAACAGCTGATGGCAGGACGCTCGATTGAAAAAATCGTCACGGCCCAGAATTTTGGCGAATACGCGCAGGCATGGGGAGCGTCCGTACAGGGCGATCAAGCCCTTCTCAACGCGTTCAAGAAAAAATACCAGGCAAAATCCGTATGCCCCTTCAGCAAACAAATTTCTCTGCGATAATAATGAGAGACGCATCCGCGAAATAAAATAATGCATTCATATTTTGTATGAACAAACGAATTCTACAAGGAGCGGTATTTGTTTTTCTTGTCGTGTTGGCGCTCGGCGCGGCATTTGCCGCGCAGAAAACGTACGCGCAAGCAAACCGCGGATATATTGTTGTGTTCAAAAATCAGGCTCAAGTCGATCGCGATATTCCCGATGTCGCCCGCGGATACGGACTCGCCATCGATCAGACATATCGATTCGCATTGAAGGGATTCGCGGCGCAGATGAGCAAGGGGCAGGCAGATGCGTTGGCGCGCGATCCGCGCGTCTCGTACATTTCCGAAGATAAACAGGTTTCCATTGCGCTCGTGAAGGAAGAAAAGGTGCGGGGCGGAGGGACAACGGTGCAACCGCCGCAGAGTATTCCGACTGGTATTTCCCGGATGTTGGCAGCGAACAAAACGAATACTGGCGCCGGCGTGCAGGTTGCGGTGCTCGATACTGGCATTGACCTTTCGCATCCTGATCTCAAGGGGAATATTATCGGCGGCAAGAATTGCTCAAGCGGAGCTTCATATAACGATGGCAATGGCCACGGCACGCACGTGGCAGGAATTATTGCGGCCTTGAATAATGGGATCGGTGTGGTGGGGGTCGCTCCCGATGCAAAGGTATGGGCAGTGCGCGTATTGAATAATGCCGGTTCGGGATCATGGTCTTCGGTGATTTGCGGGCTTGATTTCGTTGCCGCGCGCGCTCCGGCGAATGGCGGGTCCATCACGGTTGTCAATATGAGCCTGGGCGGTTCGGGAGTTTCTGATAATAATTGCGGTTTATCGAATAACGATGCATTGCATCAGGCGATATGCCGCGCGCGCGATGCAGGAGTGACGATTGTGGTCACGGCGGGGAATTCCGGGTCAGACATCAGCGGATCGGTGCCTGCCGCATATACGGATGCGGTCATCCCCGTTTCTGCGCTTGCCGATTCAGACGGCGCGGCGGGCAGCACAGGGCCGGCAACATCGTACGGACCCGATGATACATTTGCGACATTCAGCAATTACGGAACTGGCGTTGCGCTTGGCGCGCCGGGCGTCAACATTTATTCCACATACAAAGGCGGTTCGTATGCAACGTTGAGCGGGACGAGCATGGCATCTCCGCATGCCGCCGGAGCCGCTGCGCTTTACATCGCGACGCACCCCGGCGCATTATGGAGCCAAGTTCGCGACGCGCTCCGATCGCTGGGAGAAGCGGCGGGAAGCGGGCATACGGATCCATCCGGTTTGCATCCGGAACCCATTGCGCAGGCAAATGCGTTATGACGATGAATCGGCACGCGAAAGATTTTTTCGACTTTATCCGCAGCCAAGGCGTGGCGGGATTGGCGATCGGTTTTCTGCTCGGCGGGGCGGTGCAGAAGCTGATCAGCGCGTTCGTCACTGATATTCTCAATCCGATCCTGGGAATCGTTTTCGGAGTGACGTCAGGCATCCAAGGGGCGTTTCTGCAAATCGGCCCGGTGAAGATTCTGTGGGGCGATTTTGCCAATGCGTTCATTGATTTCCTCATTCTGTCGCTCGTCGTCTATGTATTTGTCAAAGCAATCGGCAACGGGAAAAAACCGGGCGCGTAACCCGTTCTTTTCCCTTGTGAAATACGGCACATTATGATATAGTTGCAAGGTCATCTCATTGGTCTCTCAGAGATTTGCGCAAGCACGTTTTCAAGAGGGTCGTTCATCGAATGAGATGAAATAAAAATAAATTTTTGTCTCATTGGACGAACGACACGTATGGATCAAGACAATCAGTCGCAGTCGCGTCCGCAGGGTGGGTTTCAGCGCCAGATGTACGATGTGAGCGCGCTTAACCTTACTTGTGCGAACTGCGGTACGGCGATTACCGAACTTCCGTTCCAGCCAACGCAGCGCGAAGACGGCACGTACGGCAAATTGTATTGCAAAGAATGCAATGCAAAGCGCCCGCCGCGCCGCACTGGATTTGGCGGTGGACGAGGGTTTGGTGGCGGAGGCGGCGGGTATCAGCGCAACAACAGATACTAAACCGTTTCCTCTCTTTCACAAACAACCAGAAAACGCCCGAAGGGCGTTTTCTGGTTGTTTTGATTATCTTGATCATCAAGGATTTTTTGCAGTATAAAATGTTATACTGGAGAAAATAATCTGCAAGTATGGAGAACGAATATGCTTCATTTGGCGGCCTGTCTTCGCGAGAAGCTAATGATCGTTTGGAACGATACGGCAGGAACGAATTGATTGAACAGGAAAAGTCAAGCGCGCTCATTCTTCTTCTCAGAGCTCTGAATAATCCGCTTGTATTCGTGCTCTTGGGCGCGGCGTTGCTGTCCGCATTTTTGGGTGAAACCATCAATGCACTTATTATCATTTCTATGGTGCTCTTGAGCACCGTTCTTGATTTTCTCAATTCATATAAAGCTGAGCAAGCAGTCCATGCGCTCCAGGAGCGCGTAAAGTTGACCGTTCTGGCATTGCGCGACGGGAAACAGCGGGAAATTGATTTATCGCTTGTGGTGCCGGACGATGTTATTTTGCTTCTTCCCGGGGATTTGGTGCCTGCTGATGGCTCGATTCTGAATGCGGAAGATTTCTTCGTGAACGAATCATCATTGACCGGCGAATCGTTCCCGGTGGAAAAACGCGCGTCCGAACCGGTCATGATGGGAACAAGCGTCGTGACCGGAAAGGCGCTTATGCGCGCGGAAAAAACAGGGACAGCGACGCGATTCAGTTCGATTGCCCAGCGCGTTGCCCAGGCCGATGCGCCGACCGAATTCGACCGAGGGGTTCGGTCGTTCAGCGCGCTTATCGTGCGCATCATTATCGTGCTCGTGACGTTCATTTTCGTTGCCAACGCGATCGGCAAGCATTCGTTTCTGGATTCGTTTTTATTCGCGCTGGCGCTTGCGGTCGGCATGACCCCGGAATTGCTGCCGATGATTATTACGCTGAATTTGTCGCACGGTTCGCTTGCAATGGCGCGGCGCGGCATTATCGTGAAGAAGCTTTCCGCAATCCAGAATTTCGGCAGCATGGATGTGCTTTGTACCGATAAGACTGGAACTCTCACGCAGGATAAAATCGTCCTCGTCACATGCGTGGACAAAGACGGCAAGGAATCGGAAGATGTATTGCGGTTTGCGTATTTGAACAGCGTGTTCCATACCGCAATGAAAAGCCCGTTGGATAAGGCGATTCAGGAGCGCGCGTCTTCGTCGATACACGTCGCGCAGTGGAACAAAAGCGAGGAAATTCCTTTCGATTTCGAGCGCCGCAGAGATTCGATCCTTGTGGACCATGCGTCCGAGAGATTCATGATTACCAAGGGGGCGCCGGAGGAAGTATTGCGGGTGTGCAGCGAATGGGGGGACGCGCGCCATCCCCGCACTTTGGATGATGCGATACGCCGCGACATTATGCGCCAATACGAATCATTGAGCAAAAACGGATTTCGCACGCTTGCGGTGGCGGTTCGACTTGTTCAGGATCGAAAATCATCGTATCACGCCGAAGATGAACATAATCTTGTTTTCATTGGTTTTGCCGCGTTTTTGGATCCGCCGAAGAAAACAGCCGGACAAGCGTTGCAGGCGATGCGGAGGTACGGCGTTGCAATCAAAGTTTTGACCGGCGATAACGAATTTGTTGCGCGCAACGTCGCGGAACAAATCGGTCTTGCGATTCAAGGCGTTTTTCAGGGGTCCGATATCGCTGCGATGGATGATGCGCGCCTGCGCAGCGCTGTCGAGGAAGGAACGCTCTTTACTCGGTTGCTTCCCGAACAGAAGACGAAGATTATCTCGGCGCTCCAACGCAATGGGCATACGGTAGGATATTTGGGCGACGGCATCAATGATGCGCCTTCGCTCAAGGCGGCGGACGTGGGGGTATCGGTAGACAATGCGGTTGATGTTGCAAAAGAAAGCGCGGATTTCATTCTGCTCAAGAAAAATTTGCAGGATCTCGCCGAAGGAATTCCGGAGGGCAGGCGCACGATGGAAAACACGCTCAAGTATATGATGATGGCGTTGAGTTCGAATTTCGGCAATATGATTTCCATGGCGGGGGCATCGCTTTTTTTGCCGTTTTTACCCTTGTTGCCGGGCCAGATTTTGCTTAATAATTTTCTCTATGATGCCTCGCAATTCACGATTGCGGTTGACGCGGTCGATCCGGAGGCGGTGCGCAAGCCGCGCTCCTGGGATATGGGATTCATTAAAAAATATATGCTCGTGTTCGGCTTGATTAGTTCCGCATTCGATTTCCTGACGTTTTGGATTCTCTTTAGTGTATTCAAAGCGTCCGGTGCAGCGTTTCAAACCGGATGGTTTTTGGAATCGCTTGCGACGCAGACACTCGTGATTTATTTCATCCGTACGCGGGGATTGCTGTTTGAAAAAAGCGCGCCGCATCCGGCACTCATAACGAGCTCTGTGGTTGCCGTCGCTGCGGGGATCGCTATTGCGCTTTCTGCCCCGGGCTCGTGGTTTTTCGGATTCACTGGTTTGCCCGGAAATCTGCTTCTGATGATCGCGCTCATCGTCGCCGGATATCTCGCGATTGTTGAAATCGCGAAGCGGATTCTTTTCCGGATGGCGCATTTTACATGATACAATACGGATATATGAATTCGTACGGCATCCGTCCCATTATTACCGTGCTTTTGATAGCGGTGCTAGCAGCCGCCGTATGGCTCATGCGTCCGATTCTCGCTGCGATGGTTCTTGCAGCCATGGTGGCGCTTTTTATGTATCCCGCGCAGGAACGTTTGCGGCGCATATTCAGGATTTCCGATTCGATTTCCGCATTCCTGCTTTTGCTGGTATGCATCGCATTATTGATCGGTTTAGCCGTGCTTGCGACAACATACCTCTGGTCTGAATTTTTCGTGGTGTACAGCAAGGTTTTTGAAACCGCGCACGCAATCGGGCTCGACAATCCTTCTTCCTTGCGGCTGTGGCAAGATGTGAAAGAAGTTTTGCGCCAATACCGCATTGACGATCAGGCGTTTTCGCGCACCGTGCTGTTTCCCGCGCTCAATGCGGTGAATGCCGCAGTGTCCGCATTCTTTTCCAATTTCTTCGAACGCGCGGCGCGTATCCTTGTCAATATTTTTGTTTTTCTGCTCACGGTATTTTTCCTTCTCAGGGACGGGAAACGTTTCATCGCGTTTGTGACGCGCCTGAGTCCTCTGTCCGAATCGGAAACGAAACACATCTTTCAAACATTCCGCTACGTGCTGGAGGGGCTTATCATCGGAAATTTTCTCACCGCAATCGCCCAAGGCATTATCGGCGGCATCGGATTCTGGATTTTTCATCTGCCCGCTCCCATATTCTGGGGAAGTGTCATGATGGTTGCATCGCTGTTCCCGTTTGTTGGCCCGGCGGTCATATACGCGCCTGCAGCCTTGTTCGTGTATTCGGGAGCCGGCGGCTTTGACGCTGCATTGCTGTTTCTTGCTTATAATATCCTCATTACATCGACAATGGATAATATCATCAAGCCGATGGTTATGGGTAAGCGTGCGAACATCCATCCGCTCGTGATTTTCATTGCGCTCATCACCGGCGTCTTGATGTGGGGTGCGATCGGCATTATCTACGGGCCGTTGATTGCAGCGCTGCTTCTGCTCGCGATTGATTTTTACCTAGAGGAAACAAAACAGCGGTCTCTTTTCGAAAAAACAAAATGAAAACCGCGCGCAAGATTTTCTATATAGCGCTCGTATTCGTAACCATTGCGTGGCTGATTTTCCCGTTATTTTCCCGCTAAGTTCCGTATGGCGCACCAAATTAAAAAAATTCTCGGCAGGTTTTTCCCGATTCAAAGCATTATCAATTGGTGCTGGCATTTGCCGCAGGAAATCTTTCTGACATTTCTTTTCGGATTCCCTGGGAGAAAAATGAAAGTGATTGGCGTTGCGGGAACAAAAGGAAAAACAACCACCGCATATTTCATCAGCCAACTTTTAGAGGCGAGTGGAGAACGAACAGCGCTCTATTCGACTGCAGCGATAAAAATCGGCGAGAAAGAGCGATTGAACGAATTGAAGATGACAACTCCCGGAGGGGTGTTTTTGCGCAGATTTTTGCGCGACGCGCGACGCGCCGGCTGTACGTATGTCGTTCTGGAAGTATCGTCGCATGCGCTCAAGCAATTCCGGCTGTGGGGCATTCCGTTCGTTGCGGTGGTCATCACGAATATGATGCCCGATCACCTGGATTACCATAAAACGGCGCAGGATTATACAATGTCGCATATGCGGATGTTCGGCGCGCGCACCCGCGTGACGGTCGTGAACGGCGATGACGAAAATAGCTCCACGTTCGCAAAAATGCGCCGCCGCGTGCTGACGTTCGGCGCGCGGGAATATAATACATTCCGCATCGCCAATATCTCTTCCACAGAAACCGGCATGTCATTTGACGTGTCATATTACGGCCGCACCGACCATTACAATGTCCCGTATATCGGAGAGTACAACGCATACAATACGACAGCAGCGCTCGCAACGCTGTACGGGTTGGATATCCCTATTAAAAATCTTTCTGGCGCGGTTTCAAATCTTATCCCTGCCCCGGGCAGGATGGAAAAAATCCATTCGGATAAAGGATTCGATGTAATCGTTGATTATGCGCATTCGCCGGATTCGTTCGAAAACCTGTTCAAAGCAATAAAGCCGCTTGCAAAAGGAAAGATTATTGCCGTGACCGGAGCGTGTGGAGACCGCGACGCTAGAGTGCGGCCGAAAATGGGCGAACTGCTTGCCGAATATTGTGATCAGACGGTGATTACCAACGACGATCCGTATACCGAAGATCCGGAAAAAATAATGAATGAATTGATTTCAGGATTAACAGCGAATCGCGAATCGCGAATCGCGAATCGCATGATTGAAAATGTGAATTGGTGGAAAATACCTGATCGAAAGTCGGCAATTCAAAAAGGAATCGAGCTTGCGGGATATAACGATATGGTGCTGGTGCTGGGCAAGGGTTCGGAACAATGGCAGGTGTTTAAGGACAAAAAAGTCCCGTGGGACGACAGAAAAGTGGTGAAAGAAATTCTAAAAATAAAATAATCGTATGCCCGATATTGTTACCGTTTCCGCGACATCGTTGAACTTGTTTTCTGAATGCGAAAAATGCTTTTGGCTGAAATACAAGGAAAATATTGCGCGTCCGTCAGGGCCCATGTCCACTTTGCCCAACGGCATGGACTATACGCTCAAGAATTATTATGACGAGTGGCGCAAAAAGGGCGAGTTGCCGCCGATGCTGAAAGGAAAATTGCCCGGCAAGCTGCTTCCGGATCAGGCGCTCATTTCAGTGCTTCGCTCGCGCAAACTGAATTTTATACACGATGAACTCGGCATTAAACTCGAAGGCATGCTCGACGATGCACTGCTTTTGGACAGCGGCGAAATCATTCCTCTCGACAACAAAACCCGCGGGTTTCCCCCGCAGGAAACGCATGCGTCCCACTTGTTCCAAATGAGCGTGTATACATACCTGCTTGGAAAAAACAACTATAAAACCCGCAACGAA
>DAIDAW010000019.1 GCA_027310425.1 bacterium
ATACCGTGTATCTCGAGGATGATCAGGAACGCATGATCGATATGGTTGGTATGGGCGAAGCAGGCGCGTACGAAGGAGCTGCGGCATCGAATCCTGGTGTTGGTTTGAGCATTGCGCGCGCAAGCGCAACGGACACGGATAACAACAGGAACGATTTCATCATGTCAGATCCGTCGCCGCAGAATGCATCCTACGCTGGCGGATTTATCGCGCCGGTTGCATTTGTTCCTGCGCCGAGCCCCACGCAAACCCCGCTGCAGCCAACGCCAAGTTTTGCGCCTGCCCCCTCAATTTCTTTTTCACCGCAGCCGACGCCGACGTCCGATCCGACCCCAACGCCGACCGCATCACCTTTACCAACTCCAACTCCGTCGCCAAGCCCAAGTCCGGAACCAACGCTCCGTGTCCATCCGATTATTGTCCACGTGCAATTCGGCATCGAAGGCAATGCGAATGCGGATTTCATTCAGATACAGAACATGAGCAGCGTTGCGCTTGATCTGACTGACTACAAACTTATCAAGAAAACAGCGTCGAGCGGCGCGGAATATACCATCAAGTCATGGAGAAATGACCAGCAGAGCGTGCCCGGATCGTCGTATTTCTATTGGGTCAATGCCGGGTATGCGGATGAAATTGCGGATTTGCAAAGCCAGGGCGCCCTGTTTTTCACGACCAGCGCGACCGTGAGCGAAACCAATGGCGTTGCGCTTACGTACCAAGATGCGGTGGTGAGTTCGGTGCAGTGGTGAGGTGATGCACGCCATTTGCTTTCAAAAATACCGATAATTCATCAACTCCAGCGGTTGACGATTATCTATACTCTCGTTCCGATAGCCCTGCTAAGGCGGGGCCAAGCCTATCGGGACTGCGAGAATTATTTTTGAAAGCAAATGGCGCGCAGATAGAAGTAGAATAGATCATTGCAAATTCAGAAAAATCGTGGTATAATAAAAGATGAATAGTTTCTTCGTGTCTGCGGAATCATTGCAGGCGCGGCGATTCTCTTCTCCTCCATGTCCCGCTCCTGAGAGCACAGGCGCGGGACGCAACAAAAAACGGGTACTGCGCATGCGCGTACCCGTTGTTTTTTGACGCGCGCGCGCATTTGGATTATACTTGCTGTGCGGGGTGGAGAAGAGGTCATCTCACCAGGCTCATAACCTGGGGATCGCAGGTCCGAATCCTGCCCCCGCAACCATCGAGTATTATGATGCTTTCTCTTCATTCTGTGCGTATGAACCATTCAACAGTCGTTTGCATTTCTTTTAAGCTTTGACGCGTACGCGCGGGCTTTTACTGTTATCAATGAATGCCCGCGCAGGGCATTTATTTTTTCATGGAGCGCATGACCGATGAATCCCGATTAGTTGCTTTGATCCGCGCAGGCTTGCCGGATCGGTTTGAGCATTTGTTTCAGGATGCGCTTGTTTTTGCGCAGGGCGTGTACGGCGGCGCGCGGCGTAATTCTGGCGAGCCCTATTTCATCCATGCTTTGAACGTCGCAGCGCTGTGCGCCGACATGAAACAGGATACGGATTCGATTCTTGCGGGGTTGCTGCACCAGACCGGTTCGCGCAGATTCAAGAGTGATGAGGAAATTGCCGATATCAAGATTGGAATCGAGCGCCGATTCGGTTTGCATGTCGCGGGGCTTATCGAATCATTGGAGCAAATCAACGAAGCGACGAAAATCAACAAAGAAACTAATGCCGCGGTGCTCACGCGTTATCTGCTTGCCGGCTCTCAGGATATCCGGCCACTCCTTATCAAACTCGCGGATATCCTGGATGATACGCGCACGTTCGCATTTCTCGCGCAGGAAAAACAAAAAGGATTTTGCCAGAAGGTGCTCCATGTGTACGCGCCGCTTGCCGAATATTTGAATTTTTTTGATATCAAAAACGAACTTGAAGAAACCACTTTCAAGTATCTGGATCCCGATTCGCACGCTGCCATTGCCGCGGAATTGCGAAACAAAGGCATTACGCAGCAGCTCAAAGAGCGCTATATTGCGTATTTCAGAGACGTGACCGATATTCTCGGTTATAAGCCCGAGATCATCGGCAGAGCCAAAGGCGTTTACAGCGTATACAACAAAATCGGCAAACATCTCAAAGAAGGCAAGGGATCACATCTGGAGCGTTTGCACGATTTGCTTGCGTTCAGCATCATCGTGCAGCGTGAGCAGGATTGCTATGAGATTTCGCACGCGATCCAGGTGTTTTCCGACGGCGATCCGGACAAATATGACGATTATATCGCTCATCCGAAACCGAACGGATACCGCGCGCTCCAAATTATCGTACGCGTGCCGGATATCGCTCCGATCGAGACAGAAGTACAGATTATGACCTACGATATGTATCATTATAATACGTACGGTCCCGCATCCCACATCGCGTATAAGGCAAGCAGGGCGCGTTTTGCCAGGCAAACCTCCGAATTCAACTGGATGGAGAAAATCCATCGGGCTCTGGCAGAGTATGTGAATCAACGCGAAACGGAACGCTCGATTCCGATTACCGGATCCATTTTCGAAAACAGCGTGTTTGTGTTCACGCCGAAAGGCGAGATCAAGGAATTCGCGCGGGGCGACACTGCGCTTGATTTTGCGTACGCGATTCACGAAGAAATCGGCCACAGCGCGACCGGCGCGCGCGTGAACGGCGCGCGCGCAGAAGTGTCCTATGAGCTTGTGACTGGCGATCGCGTGGAGATTCTGGTGCAGAAAGGAAAAACGCGGCCGGATCGCGCGTGGCTGGGCATTGCAAAAACGAAGCTCGCGCGCGAGTTTATTCGCAAGCGTTTGCACGCACTCGATAAATTATCGTAGCGGTTGCGGCATTCGCATCGGCATATTACAATAGGCATATCCTATGAATTTCGAACTTTTGAAGCAAACAGCGCTTGCGGACTTGGAGAAAGCGTCGGATGACGTTTCGCGCGAAGCATGGCGCGTCAAATATTTGGGCAGAAAGTCCGACCTTTCATTATTTTTGCGCTCGCTCGCCGAGAAAACGGATCAGGAAAAACGCGCGCTCGGGCCGCAGGCGAATGCATTGCGCAAGGAATTGGAATTGCGATTTCATGGAGCTGTCGTTGGGGGTCGCTACCGTCCCGAAACTTTCCGTTTCGATGTTACTCAGCCAGGCGTGAAGCATGAAACAGGGCATCTGCATCCCTTGACTCTTGTGTCGCGCGATATTCTGCGCATTTTCGTATCGATGGGCTTTGACGTGGCGACCGGGCCCGAGATTGAAAGCGCATATTACAATTTCGACGCGCTCAATATTCCCGCGTGGCATCCTGCGCGCGAAACTATGGATACGATGTGGCTTGATCTTCCCGAACTTCAAAAGCCGCTGCCTGAACGCGGGCAGACAGGATACCAGTACCCTGCGGGATATAAGTTTTTGCTCCGCACGCATACCAGCCCGATCCAAATCAGATATATGGAAACGCATAAACCGCCATTCAGGATGGTGGTCGGCGACGGCAGGGCGTTCCGCAACGAAGCAACCGATGCGCGCCACGAATTCCAACTCAACCAGCTCGAAGGGCTTATGATCGGCACGGACGTTTCGATCGCGACGTTGCGGAGCGTCATCCACGACTTTTTCAGGGGATTTTTCGGTCCGGACGTCGCGATGCGCATGGTGCCGTCGTATTATCCGTTCGTGGAGCCGGGCGTTGATATTACGGTAAGTTGCGTGGGATGCAAAGGGAAAAATAGGGCATGCAAAATTTGCGGCGGACTCGGATGGCTGGAAGTCGCGGGCGCAGGCATGGTGCATCCGAATGTGCTCAAAGCGGTCGCTCTCGATCCGAAAAAATGGCAGGGTTTCGCGTTCGGATTCGGTGTTGACCGCCTCGCAATGACTAAGTATGCGATCGATGACATCCGGCTTTTCATGTCGGGAGATGAACGGTTCATCAGGCAATTCTAATCCTGTTAGAAATTGAATATATGCAGGCGAATATTTATATTTCGGGAGTAAGATGGATAGTCGTTTATGCTGACGAATACAAAACAGATTTTTAAATTTCTAACGGGATGAAAATTTCGTATTCATGGCTTAAAGAATTGGTTCCGACGCGGCTTTCCAGCCGCGCAATGGCCAATGCCTTGAATGAATCCGCGTTCGACACCGAACTGACAGCCGATCCGAATGTGTTCGAGGTCAAGCTGCCGCCCAATCGCGTGTGCGATGCATCCGGACATCTCGGGTTTGCCAAAGAAGTATCGCGCATCGCGGGGAAGCCTATCGCGTATCCTGACGCATCGTTTCGTGCGTCGCGCGCGCGCGCCCAAAACCATATCGGCGTGAAAGTTGACGCGAAGAATCTGTGCAGACGCTACACTGCGGCCTATATCGAAAACGTCAGCGTAGGGAAATCGCCGGCGTGGATGCAAAAACGCCTCACGGAATGCGGCGTGCGGCCGATCAATGCGGTGGTCGACATCACGAATTACGTGATGCTCGAATACGGCCAGCCGCTGCACGCGTTCGACGCCGATAAGCTTGCGCAAGACAAACAAGGGAAGGCTGCAATTATTGTGCGCAGAGCCCATAAAGGCGAGCGCATCACCACGCTTGAAGACAAATCATACGAATTGGCCGGTTTTGAACTTTTGATTTGCGATGCCAAGGATGCGTTGGCTGTTGCTGGCATCAAAGGAGGGCGAAAAGCGGAAATAGACCGGCGTACCAAGCGCATCATCGTGGAGTCGGCGAATTTCGATCCGATTTCTGTCCGCCAGACGTCGCGGGCGCTGGGCATCAGGACTGATGCGTCTGTGCGGTTTGAAAACGATCTTGATCCGAATCTGACCGAAGCGGCGTTGCGGAGAGTATGCAATCTCGTCGAGTCGATCTGCTCGGGATCCGCGGCAAAAGGATTTGTGGACGTCTATCCCGTAAAAATGAAACCGATCGAACTTATCGTTTCGCTTGAGCAGGCGTCACGATTGATCGGTGTGCAGATAAGCGCAAAAACAGCAGAGGCCGCATTCGCATTGTTTTGCGATTCCGTGAAGAAACAAAAATCGGGGACGTATGTCCTGACAGTGAATACTATGCGCCGCGACATTGCGAGGGCGGAAGATGTCGTTGAAGAAATCGCGCGTTTCATCGGTTACGATGCGATACCGGAACAGACGGTGAGCGAGCCGGTGCGGCCTGCCCGGATTGACGAACGCATGGAAGAGAAATGGCTGTTCCAGGATATCGCGGTGAAGCTCGGGTTCGATGAAGTCATGAATTATTCGCTCATCGAAGAAAACGACAAGCAAGCGTTCGGGATAGCGCCGGATTCGTTTGTGCGCGTTACAGTTCCGGTTTCAGGAAAATATACCTATCTGCGCCCCGGGCTGCTTGCTGGCTTGCTGAAAAATGTCAGAGACAATAATAGGTATTTCCCTTCCATGAAGCTGTTTGAAATCGGGAGAGTGTACCGAAAGCATGAGCGGCCTGATGAAAGAATGAAGACTATTGTACCTGAAGAAAGATCGCAGCTCGGCTTAGTGCTGTATGGCGCGAAAACCGACGATAAGGCGAGGCGGGAACAGTTTTTGGATCTCAAAGGGTATCTGGAAGCAATGTTCAAAGCGATCGGAATTTCCGAATCGGAGTGGCGGTTCGAGACCATTATTGGTGATGAGCGATGGAACGGATATGAGCCGTCAGAGTTTGCGCGTATCGTTGTTTCCGGCATTCAAGTCGGAATGATCGGCAATATAGCATTTTGGCTGTATCATGACGGATATGGTGTTGATATGCCAGTTTCATTTTGCGAGATAGAAATGGATGCATTGTATGCGTTGCGCGCAAAGAAATATTACGATCCGTTGCCGAGGTTCCCCGACGCGCTGCGCGATATTTCCGTGCTTGTGAACCCTGATTCTACGGCGTCAGAAATAGAATCGATCATTCAAAATGCAGGATCTCGCTTTTTGTATAAAGCGGAACTGTTCGATGTGTTCGTTGGATCAATGCCGCCATCTGCCGGGAGAAAAAGCATGTCATTCCATTTGAGATTCCGTTCTTCAGAGCGCACCTTAACCGAAGGGGAAATTAACAAAGATATGGACCTGATAGAACAGGCGCTTAAACAGGATGAAAAAGCCGCGGCCAGGATCCGCTAAGGGTTGTCGCATGAGGGTATGATGTGGTATATAGGGTAGGTATGGCACCGATAAAAAAACAGGAACACAATAATCAGGAACAGGAGCAATCTTCGTACGCTGCGAAGGATATTTACGTTTTGGAGGGCCTGGATCCGGTGCGCAAGCGTCCGGGCATGTATATCGGGTCAACCGGCGTGGACGGATTGCACCATTTGGTGTGGGAAGTTGTCGATAATTCGCTGGACGAAGCGCAAAACGGGTACGCGCATGAAATCGAGATTAAGCTTTTGCCGAATAATCGCGTATCGGTTCGGGATGACGGCCGCGGCATTCCGGTTGACATCCATCCGCAGACGAAAAAATCTGCTTTGGAAACCGTGATGTGCACGCTTCACGCGGGCGGCAAATTCGGCGGCAAGTCGTACAAGATTTCCGGCGGACTGCACGGTGTGGGGGTTTCGGTCGTGAATGCGCTTTCGAAATGGGTGCGGGTTGAAGTGTGCCGCGACGGCGCGATCTGGTTCCAGGAATACGAACAAGGCAAGCCGAAAACAAAAGTTGTGAAATCCGGGAAATGCGATCAGAACGGCACAACCGTTGTCTTCGAAGCGGATCCGGAAATTTTTTCCGAAATCAAGTTCGATCTCAAGCGGATTCTTGACCATTTGCGCGAGCAGGCGTATTTGGTGCCCAAAACAAAAATTTGCGTGGTGGACGAACGCGAGCAAAATAAGAATCCGGCTCCGTACTCGTTTTATTTCGAAGGCGGCATCGTGTCGTATTTGAAATATCTGACCGAAGACGAAACGCTCCTCCACAAAAATATTTTCTATACACAGAAGGAAACCGAAGACAATATGTGGATTGAGGTCGCGCTCTGTTACGTGGATGAAAACCAGCCTTTGGAAGTTTCGTTCGCGAACAACATCAAGACCGGCGAAGGCGGTATGCATTTGACCGGATTCCGCTCCGCGCTCACGCGCGTGCTCAACGATTACGCGAAGGAAAACAAAATATTCAAAAACAACGACGAAGCGGGAAGCTTGACTGGCGACGATGTGCGCGAAGGGCTCGTGGGCGTGGTAAGCATCAAGCTGGGCGGCGGGCATGAGCCGCAGTTCGAGGGCCAGACTAAAGCAAAGCTCGGGAATCCGGAAGCGCGCCCGGCAGTGGAAAACGCAATGAACGCCGCGTTCAAGGAGTTTTTGGAGCGCAATTCAGACGATGCGCGCGCCATCATGGAAAAAGTCGTGCTCGCGGCGCGCGCGCGCATTGCGGCAAAAGCCGCGAAAGAATCCGTATTGCGCAAAGGCGCGCTCACTGGTGGATCGTTGCCCGGCGTGCTTGCTGATTGTTCGTCGCACAGAGCGGAAGATGCGGAATTGTTTATCGTTGAGGGTCCTTCGGCGGGCGGTTCGGCAAAGCAGGGAAGGGATCGGAAATTCCAGGCGATTCTGCCGTTGCGCGGCAAACCGCTCAATGTCGAGAAGGCGCGGCTTGACCGTTCGCTCGCGAACGAAGAAATCAGATCGTTGATTATCGCGCTGGGTACGGCTGTTGCGCAGGAGTTCGACCTTTCCAAGCTTCGGTACCATAAAATCATTATCATGAGCGATGCCGATGTAGACGGGATGCATATCCGCACGCTTCTCCTGACGCTCTTTTTCCGGTATTTCCGCGAAGTGATCGATACCGGTCATTTATATTTCGCTCAACCGCCGCTGTTTAAAATCTCGAAAGGCAAGGCAGTGCGGTACGCCTACTCCGACGAAGAACAGGAAAAAATCATGGCAGAACTCGCAGCATTGAAAGACGAAAAAACAAAGAAATCGAATGAGGAAAAAATGGAACCAGCGCCGGATGCAGGCGAAGGGGTGCAATATATCAAAGGAATCGCGGTGCAGCGCTACAAAGGTCTCGGAGAAATGAATCCTGAGCAGCTGTGGGAAACCACGATGAATCCCGAGAACAGGATTCTCAAGCAGGTAACCATCGAGGATGCGGTTGCTGCGGATAAACTGATGAATGTGCTGATGGGTGACGAAGTGCTGCCGCGCAAAAAATTCATCCAGTCATTTGCCGCTGAGGCAAAGCAGGTGGATGTGTAGAAGCGGGCGCCGCGATGAGCCATCACGCACCTAGAAACGGTGCTTAGCTGGCTCATCGCGGCGCCCGCGGGGGTGAAAGGCGTGAAAAGATAATCCTTCGGAGTTGCGAAAATTTCTCGCACAATATTTTTCCGCAGGATTGCGGATTGGGAAAACGCGGTTTTCAGCCTTGCATTTTGTTTACTTCCCCGTATACTGATAAAACCTCTCCCTGAGGGTAAGTATCAGATTCTTTTCCATGAGTACGCATACCAATTCCGATTCATTGTTTGACCGCATCGGCGCAGGAGACAAGGCGCCGGAAATCGTTAACGCGTTTATCGAAATTCCGCGCGGCAGCCACAACAAATACGAGTTTGACAAGGAACTCGGCGTATTCCGCCTGGATCGCGCTCTGTATTCAGCAGTGTTCTCGCCGCTTGATTACGGATTCATTCCTCAGACGCTTTCCGAAGACGGCGACCCTTTGGATATTATGGTTATGGGAGGAGAGCCGGTGTTCCCCGGATGCCTTGTGGAGGCGCGCACCATCGGCCGTATGAATATGATTGATTCGGGATCGCCGGATTGCAAAATTCTTGCGGTGCAGGACAAAAACCCGCGCTTGCGCACCATCAAAACGCTCGCGGATATCGAACAGTTCTCGCCGCACCTGCTTGACGAAGTGAGCCATTATTTCCAGACGTACAAAGAACTTCAGGGCAAGAAAGTCCAGGTATTGGGATGGGAAAGTGTTGAAAAAGCGTACGAAGAAATCCGCGCTTCGCAGCAGCGCTACCGGAAGGCGCATCAAACTTCGGCGTAGTTTTTTAAAACATTTTTTTCTAGAAAGACAGACAATCCCGCACCATTCGGTGCGGGATTGAGAGTAGGATCACCTCCTTACGGGGCTCCATTTGAAAACGGTTCGTCTTCGCTTCCGGCGCAAATGCCGATAATAAGCAAAAACGCGTTGAGGATGGCGACAGGAAGCGCATATCCTTTGAACGGAGTCAAAAGCGCACCAACTGCCGCGATCGCGACCAGAATACAAAAAACCGAGACGACGTTTTCTCCTTTCATACTGCCTCCTTTTTGCCAGTGTAGCGTAGGGCAGGGTATTTGACAACCGCGCGCGGTTTTTGCTATAGTATCTGAAAGCCCGAGCGGCTTTTTAAAATTGGCAATTCGCGAATAACGAATTTGTACGAATATACGAATTTACTATATACTGATTCTATATGAAATTCCTTGATTCCCTGAAATCGTATCTGCAAGGCGTGCGCGAAGAGGCAAAGCGCATTTCCTGGCCCACGCGCAAGGAGGCGACGCGCGACGTGATTGCGCTGTTTATTTTTTCCGTGGTTGTGGCGGTGTTTCTTGGCTTGGTTGATTTCGGATTTTTGCAATTCGTGAAGTCATTTATCGTGAAGTAACATAATCAAGATTCATTGGAAGTATGGCAAAACAGCTGGGAGACAATGAGCGGCGTTGGTACGTCATCCATACGTACTCCGGCTACGAAGACGCGGTGGCGCGCAATTTGAAACAGCGCGCGGAAACGCTTGGCATGCAGGATTACATTTTGAATGTTCTCGTGCCCAAGGAAAAGAAAGTCAAAGTGCTGCGCGGCAAGCGCGTGACAGTGGAGGAAAAGCTTTTTCCGGGATACGTATTCGTGGAAATGATTGTAAACGATGAATCGTGGTATGTCGTGCGCAATACGCCGCAAGTGACCGGATTCGTTGGCGCGGGGATTACGCCTACGCCCGTGGACCCTGCGCAGATGGAAGATATCATGAAGCGTATATCGGGCGAAGAGCCGGTGTATGCTTTGGATGTATCAATCGGTGACCTTGTGCGCATTACCGACGGTCCGTTCCGCGATATGGAGGGTAAGCTGGAAGACGTGGATGCCGCGCGCGGCAGAGTGCGCGTCATGGTGCCGATTTTCGGACGGGAGACCGCCGTAGAGCTGGATTTTCTACAAATTAAGAAAGTGTAATATGGCAAAAAACATCAAAACAAAATTGAAATTACAGATCGCGGCAGGTAAGGCAACGCCTGCGCCTCCGGTGGGGCCGGCGCTCGGGCAGCACGGCATCAATATCGCGAGCTTCGTGGCGCAGTTCAACGATGGCACGAAGAGCCGCATGGGTGAAATCGTGCCGGTTGAAATCACGATTTATGAAGATCGGAGTTTTGAACTGGTTTTTAAAACGCCGCCTGCGTCCGATTTATTGCGCAAAGCAGCTGGCGTGGAAAAGGGCTCTGGCGTTCCCAATAAAAATAAAGTGGGTACCGTGACTCAGAAACAGCTTGCCGAGATTGCGGAAAAGAAAATAGGAGATCTGAATGCGACCGACATTGAGGCGGCGAAAAAGACGCTGGCAGGCACTGCGCGCAGTATGGGGATAGAGGTGGAGCCGTAAGCCCAGCAATAATTTCAAGGGTTCACACAAAAAGTCACGCGAAGGCGTGGCTTTTTGTTTTGCGCGCTTCGCTCATCGAGGAAGGACGAGTCCCTGCTTTCGACGAGGCACACGAATCCCGAATCGCGAGCGCGGCTCGGAGCACGAAAAGCTCCGCGGTCGAACAACAAAATAACCAAACAACTCATCATGATCGTTGAACTCATTAATGTCGGCAGGGCAAAAGTGTGCAAAAAGGTAGAAGGGCTACACACGATGCAAGAGGTGCTGCACGAAGTGCGCAAACATCTCGCAAGCGACGAAGTCGCTCTTGTCGAAAAGGAAAGTACGATCCCGTATACCGACTATGAAGTTGTGGTCGGCGGGTTCCGAACGGTCGGGATGGTTCGTTGTTCCTAAACGCCTATGGTAAAAACATTTCTCATCGGCGCCGCGCAGGCCATCCTTATCATCGCAGCACTCGATGTGCTGATCCTTTTCACCGCACTTGGACAGGTTGCACTCGAAGGTCGCACGGGGTACTGGAGTCCGTTCTGGCGCTGGCAGGCAGAGCGCGTGGTATCACTCTTATAATCGGTCGAACAAAAATAAACACCCCCCGAAGGGAGTGTCGCAACTACACTCATCGTATCACCAACCTTCGGGAAGTCAAGACACATGAAAACATTCACATTAGAACCAACCAAACATCTCGACTTGTTCCGCGTGGTTGACCGCGACGGGAACTGGGAGCACTACTGGTTGAAATCAAAAAACCTCTTTTTGCGCGGCGTGACGACAGTTCTCGAACGTGGCTACGCAAAGGGTGCGTTTTTTGAGGAGTGGCTTGCTAAGATCACACCCACAGAACGGGACGCGATCTTGAAGGCAACAGGCGAACGAGGCGACAAAGTCCACCGCGCAATCGATTCGATGTTGACCTTCGGCGGCGACCCGCTGGCGGCAGATCTAGTACAAACCTCGAAACTCGATCGGAGCATCGGCATCTACAACCGCGAAACCAAGGACTACGAGAAAATCGAG
Source organism: bacterium (assembly GCA_027310425.1). GTDB lineage: Bacteria > Patescibacteriota > Minisyncoccia > UBA6257 > Brennerbacteraceae > JAKALE01. The sequence goes on from DAIDAW010000019.1 coordinate 11,673, forward strand.
AACGACGAATGGGACATGCTTCTTTCGTTCGCGCGCTTTTGGCAGGCGCACGCTCCGATCGTCCTTGTAAGCGAAGCGTCGCTCTACGACACCGAGCACGGCTACGCTGGCACAACCGATGCAATCCTTATTCTGACCAAGGCGTGCGATGTCAAAACATGCCGTTGCAAAGACCTGATCGGCAAGATCGGCGTTTGGGACTGGAAAACATCAAGCGGCATCAGGCCGTCGTACAGCGCGCAAGGAGCCGCCTATGCGCACGCCGAGAATATCGGCGAGTACCTGCCGCCGCGCGCCGCAGTTGATTACATCGCTATCCTGCGCCTTGGTAC
>DAIDAW010000001.1 GCA_027310425.1 bacterium
AGCATACTCAGTGCGCCTACTATATTGCCGATAATAGTAAGCAATAATCCAAAGAGCTTATCCAGAGGCTTTTTGATCCAGTCGCTGAAATCCGGAAGGCCGTTTTTTACGTTGTCGACCAGAATACCCTTGCAATCAATGTCTTTCCCCTGAATTTTGCCGGTGAATATACATTTCGTAAGGTCAATCCAGCTTGAAAGTTTCGTCGGGTCAAGCGGCGTCGTTCCCCCTCCCGCGTTCGGGCCGTCGTAGCCGCCTTGTTGGCCCTCGCCTTGTGCCATGGCGATGTTCGGACGCGCGGAAAACACGCCTGCGAAAACCTGCATTGCGAGAATTGCGAACACGAGAATCGTTTTGATATTTGATTGTGCTTTTCGGCTCCGCATGTGTTGGTTATTATTGCGTTGCGCAGACATTTTCGTATTTCGCGGGCACCGCGCCTACGCACCATGCATTCGTGCCGTCTCCCGGCGCTAGTGCGCCGGTGAGCGCGTCGCAGAATTCAGTGGTTGCCTGGTTTGCCACGCATTCATGAAGCGGCGGGGTTTGCGCGCTCGCGGTTTCGCAGGATTGCACATAGCAGCGCGTGCCGACGCCTGCCGGAACGCTCGCCGCGCAGAGTGGATCGCCGCTTGTCGGATCGGTTGCCGCCATATCAACCGTCGTGCTGCCGGTGCCAACGATTGTCACGGTAGTGGTTGCCTGGGCAAACGTATCGAAAATCGCGAACATGGACTTCGGAATGAACGAGGCGGTTGTCGAAGCAACGAATGCGTTTGCGGATGCAAGCGTTACGCCGTCGAACGACAGGCCTGCGTCGCTGTTCTTTGTTACCGTGATGGTCCCGGGCATTTCAATCGAAAATCCTTCTTTGACCGTATCAATATCGCGCCACACGAGGGAAGACGCGTCTGTCGGAACGAATGCGGCGGGATTCGCGCTGATGCTGCACGCACCTTGAACCGTTACGGTAAGAGGCGTGTTGGTTTCGCAGGTCTTACTCGTGTTCTTGATCGATACCCGCGCGTTGATGCGGGCAGTGCCTGCTTTGAGGCCTTTGATTGAAATGGAATAATACTGGGGCGTTGTCTGCTCGTCGCCGCTTGCCGGGCTTGCGCTCGAAGGCGAAATCGAAACAACGGAATCGTCGTCTGCCGTGAAAGCAATGCTTTTCATTTTGGTTTTGCTCACGAGCACCACGGTCGCGGTTTCATTGGCTGCATCCTGGACTGAAACGGTTTTTTCAAGATCAGTGAAATTCACGAAACAGGTCGCGGGAACCGGAATCGTTCCCGAAGTCGGTCCGGTTTCAAAGAATCCCGGCCCGCCGGTGCCAGAGTTCCCAATGCCGCGCAACAGCAGCAATCCGCCTTCAAACAAGCCGGTTTTTTCGTTGAACGACGGAAAGATTGAGCTTTGCACAGCAGGCGAGAATGTCGAGTTGATCGCCTTTTGGAATCCGGCGCTCACTGCATCGCGGATCGATTCATTCATCATCAATTCCGTAGTATTGGCGGAATATCTTTTGCCGACCACCTCTCCTGTTGTCGCATCGATGATGTCATAGACCGGCTCGTCTGCCGAAAGCGCGCCTTGCCCCGCGAGCGCCTGATTTTTCAGATCTTCCGCTGCCTGGTCAGTGCGCTGCTGGAGTTGCGATTCCGCAAGCCGCGTCAGGCGTTGGGTATTGAAGTATGTGCCGTACAGGAATGCGCCCGCGAGCGTGGTGTTCGGCTGCAGGAAGAAAACAGACCCGTCGCCGCTTTTGATGCCGAATTGTTCCGGAACCAGGGTGTCCAAGCGGTTGGTGTCGTACCAGGTGTCCTGTCCGAGGCCGAGCTGGTCAATGATCGCCTGCATCCGGTCCGGCGTAAGGCCTGCAACCCTGCCAAGTTCGATGTATGTGTCTTTGCGGATATTTTTGCCGACGTCTGCGAATGCGTATTTCCAGTTTTCGATGAAACTCCGGCATACTTGTTTTTGGCCTTTTTGCTGCGCGCCGAATTTTTCCTTGTAAGAATCGCACTGGGTTTTATCTGCCTGAAGTTGAGCGAGAATGGTTTCCCCAAGAGTTTTCATCGCGTCAATTCCCGCTTGTTCCTGCTGAGTAATGGTGTTTTTATAATAGGAATAAATTGCAGAGGTATTTGCTGCTGTTCGTTGAGTATTTTCCATTATAGGTTTAAGATAGTTTGTCGCAATTTCATCCAATTTTTTATTCGTCGCCAAATCGAGTCCTGCAAAACAGGCGCATGCATTACCTGATTGGTCTGACCCACTACCTCCTCCGCTTCCTCCGATGGCCGGAGGAGGTGGGGGTGGCGGATTTGCTATTGCGTATGCTGATCCGATTTCAAATACGAAATAGTTTCGCGCTCCTCCGATGTACCATGCTAAAAATATGACTACAAGACAGGCAATATATTTCAAGATATTTCTTACAACAGGAGACTGATTCGTCATATCGCGTATCCAAGTTTTTTCATATTTGTTTGGATTTCATCCCCGGTTGTCTTTACTTGAGAAAGAAGTGCTGGATAGCTGCGTGTCATGATGTTCGCGCGCAAAGGATCGCTTTGTTGCGCAAGCAGGGCGAGCGCGGTGTAGCGCGCTTGGGATAGGATGTTGAGATAGAGTATTTCGATTGCTGTCCATGATGTGGGCACTGGCACGGATTCCAGATATTGGATCATTGCTTGCGACGCGTCTATATACGCGACGAGGTCTTTGCGCGCCTGTGCGTCGTTGTTCGTGTTCGCTTCATACGCGAGCTTGAGGATGTCTTTGCCGCGGAACGGTTTCAAATACTGATTGACGCCCGCGATGAATTTTTGCGCGTATGCCTGGTTGCTCTCCGGCGTGTCCGCAACGATTTTGAGGTCTGCGTCGCTGAAGCGCGGAATTTCCTGGAGAACTTTGTCCATTGCTGCGCCGAACATCTGCGCCGCGGTTGCGTTTTCATCCAAAGAAATGCGCACCGTCCCCGATGCTATCGTGCGCGGGCCCTGCGGATTTTGCGCGAGTATGCTTTCCGCAAATACCTGGCTCGCGATTTTCGTCAGATTCGATCCCAGCAGCGTGTCCGCGTCCAAGGCAAGCGCCGTTTTATCGGACAGTGCCCCCTGCGCGGCAAGCCCGGATTGCTGTTTTGCTCCGAGCGTTGCAGAATAGCTGCGCGTGTAGGAAAACGCAACAAGTGTCGCGGCAAGCGCGGCGGTCGCGAACGCAATCGGAACGAGAGCTGAAAAAATTTTCCGCATTGATATGCTCTAGTATATCAAGGCACGCGCGGTTTTAACAGTGTGGAAATCCCGATCCATTGGTCCGGTGAGAGATCTTGGGCGCGCGCATCTATGCGGATATGAAGGGATGCGAATGCGTTTGCAACAACTGTCTGGTCCACGCCGAGTTCCGACGACAGATTCGATGCGCACCGCTTGCGCGGATGGGAAAATCCTGCACGCACAACTGTTTTGACTGCTGCGTAAGCATGCTGTGGCATAGGGATCTTCGGCTCGAGCGTCAGAATGGCGGAATCAACCTTGGGGACCGGCCAGAACGACCCTTTTTTGATGTTTCCGACGATGCGGGGCGTTGCAAGAATCTGCGTGAGCACGCCGAGGATCGAGAGATTTCCCGGTTTTGCGCAGATGCGCTGAGCAACTTCTTCCTGCAGCGTGAATACAATGCGTTTTGCCTTGGGCCATTGCTCGAGTGCGATGCGCATGATTGCGCCGGTCAGGTAATACGGGATATTGCCGCACAGGATGAATCCGGGTTTGACGCCGCGCTGATGCGGGTCGAAGCGGAGTGCGTCTGCCTGCACGATGGTAATGTTGGTATTTTTCGCGCACTGCGCGCGCAATATTGGAATCAGGTCGCGGTCTTTCTCAATCGCAATGACGCTGCCGGCGCGCCGAGCAAGAAGGGTTGTGAGTGTTCCTTCGCCCGCGCCGATTTCAACAATCGTATCGCGCGGAGTCGCTCCGCATGCATCGGCGATGCGCGAAAGAATTTTTTCGTCGCGCAGGAAGTGCTGGCCGAAGCGTTTTTTCGGATGTGTCGTCGCGCGTTCCATATCACAGATAAATCGTATTTTCGCTGTCGTACAGGGATGAAAGGATGCCTTGGTCCACGCGTTCTATCAGGGATTCCGGAATGTCGTTCAGGAAACGCGAAGGTTCATTCGCGCTGTATTCGCCGTGGATGAATCGGTGTTGCGCGCAGGTTAGAAACAAGTCATTCTTCGCGCGCGTCATGCCTACGTAGAGCAAGCGGCGTTCTTCTTCGATATCGTCAGGCGACCGGAGCGAACGTTCGTGCGGCAGGATGCCTTCTTCCACGCCGGCGATGAATACGATGGGGAATTCCAAACCCTTGGCGCTGTGGAGCGTCATAAGCGTGAGCACGTTGGTTCCGGTTTGCATGCGGTCCGTGTCCTGCACGAGCTGTACGCTTTCCAGGAATTGTCCAAGCGATAATGCCGCGGGTTCGTTCGGGTACGCGCGCGCGAGGCCGATCAATTCCTGAACGTTGTCCCAGCGTTCCGCTCCCTGCTCGGTTTCCGGGTCGCACCATTCTCGGTAGCCGATCTTGGCAAGTATGGTTTCGATGAGTTCGGGCAGCGGCATTGTTTTCGCGGAATCGCGGAAAAAGGCCATGGATGCTGCGAATTTCTGCGCTGCCCCCCCGATTTTCAAAGAGAGTTTCTGTGCTGCCTGTTCGATGTCCCAGCCGGTATTTTTGATCGTTTGGATCGCGCCCGGCCCGATGCCGCGCTTCGGCACATTGATGATGCGTTCCATACTCACGGAATCTTTCGGGTTGGCGATGCATTTGAGATACGCGAGCGCATCCTGGATTTCCTTGCGTTGCCAGAATCGGTATGCGCCCACGATCTGATATGGGATGGCGCGTTCCATGCAAAGCTCTTCAAAGACGCGCGATTGCACGTTCGTGCGAAACAGCACTGCGCAATCGCCCAGCGCGCATCCCTGTTTCAATTTTTCCGCGATGCGTTCCATGATCCACCACGCTTCCATGCGTTCGTCCGCCAGGCGCGCCACGACGATTTGGTTGCCGCCCGCATGTTCCGTGAACAGGCGTTTCTCCGTGCGGTATGCGTTTTGCGCAATGACGCCGTGGCTTGCATCCAAAATCGTCTGGGTTGAACGGTAATTCTGTTCCAGAAAAAACACGCGTGTGCCCGGCCACTCCTGTTCGAAGCGGAGCAGGTGCGTGAAGTCCGCGCAGCGGAATGAATAAATGGATTGCCAGTCGTCTCCGACTACGCAGATGTTTGTGTGTGCGCGCGCGATGAGTTTCACGAGCGCGTACTGGGGAGAGTTGGTGTCCTGAAATTCGTCGATGAGGAAATAGCGGAACCTGCTTTGCAGGTTTGCCAGAATGTCCGGATGGTTTTTTGCAAGCGAGAGCGCGTGAAGGATAATGTTGTCGAAATCAACGGCATTTTTCTGTTTCAGGAGCGATTCGTATGTGTCGAACGCCTGCCGGAGCGTTTGTGGCACCGCTTCTATTCCTTGCTCGACGATTTCGCGGCCGTTCTTGATCCGGGAGATTTTCGAAAGTACGCGCGCGGCCGCATCCGATTGTCCGGTTTCTCCTCCTCCTGATTGCAGGGCATGGCGCATTAGAGTAAGCGATTCCGATTCGTCGTAGATGCTGAGCGGCAGGGAAAAACCGAGCGTCGCGCAATGTTTTTTGAGAATGGAAAGCGCGAATTTATGGAATGTCCCCATGAATGGCAGGTTTGTTTCTCCGCCGAGCAGGTTGAGGATCCTGCGTTTCATTTCATCAGCTGCCTTATTGGTAAATGTCAGGCATACGATGGAATGCGCAGGAACTCCCGAGGCAACGAGATATGCGACTTTATGGGTAAGAGTTTTTGTTTTTCCCGATCCTGCGCCTGCGACAATCAAAACAGGACCATCTGTCGCAAGGACCGCCTGTTCCTGTCTTTTATTGAGACCCTCTAAAATTCTTGATTTTGCTTCGGGATTCATTAAAAATAGTATATCATTTTCCTCTAAAAAATGTTTTTCCACTAGTTTTCCACAGGCATTGTTTAGAGGGAGATCGGTTATATTTAGAGGGATTACGGAAGATATTTTGTTTTGATTTTCATTGCATCCGGTGATATAATATAAAGATAAATCCTTGAATACAGTTTCTCAGAGCCGATTCTGGCAGGATGCTTTCGGGAAGGTTCGGTTGATTTTAAAGGGGATTCGGCTTTATTTCAACAAGAAAGGGAAAACAATAGCTTCGTGGTTTATCCGGAGCTTTTTTACTATTGCGGAAAACGTAGTATTTTCCGTGAATGCAGGGTCTGCGCGTTCCTACACCGTTATGGCGGGAATCGCGATTCTGGTTGTGGCAATGAACGCGCTTCATCTTGAAAAAACAGGCATACTTCAGGCATTCGGCGTTTCCGGCGGTCCGGAACAGGAGTACGGGATTAGTGTTTCCGCGTTTGGCGGTAAAACATTCCCTGCGCAAAGCCCGGGAACCGCTGAGTCTGCCCTGCGTGCAATGTTGTCTGGATTACAGGAAACCGGCATTCCTGCGGGCGCATTTGCCAGAGCATCAGCCCAGACGTCTAACGCAATCCTGACCTACGAAGCGAAGCAGGGCGACAGCGTGCAATCAGTGGCGCGCGCATTCGGGGTGAGCGAGAATACGATCCGCTGGGTGAATAACCTGAAAACCGACGAGTTCGTTTCCGGCCAGCGCCTGCTTGTGTTGCCGCTTTCCGGCATTTTGCATCGCGTCGTACAGGGCGAGACAATCGATACTATCGCGGCACAATACGGCATCAGCGTTGCGCGTATCAGGGCGGCGAACGGTTTGGGCAGCGAGAATATTGCGCAGGTTGGTTCTTCGCTTATCATCCCCGGGGCAGACGCGACGCAATCGATTCCGTTCGCGCTTGCCGTGACTCCTTCGTCCGGCGGCGGAGGTTTTTCACTGCGCATTCCGACGACTGGATGGAACTGGGGCAAATTGCATTTCAATAATGCGGTTGATATTGCGAACGAATGCGGTACGCCGGTGTATGCGTCCGCGGCGGGCGTCATATCCCGTGCTGCGCAGGACGGTTGGAATGACGGTTTGGGCGTATATGTAGCGATTGATCATGGAAACGGCGTTGAGACCGTGTACGCACATTTGTCCGCAGCATTCGTCGCGCCCGGAACGCGCGTGCAGGCAGGAGACATCATCGGGTCAATGGGAAAGAGCGGCAGGGCGGACGGCGTCAACGGATGTCATGTGCATTTCGAAGTGAGCGGAGCAAAAAATCCGTTTGCAGACGAATAAAATGAAAACCGTATTCCAGAACGGATTAATCTTCCCGCGCGAGCGGGATTTTTTAATGTTCCTGGCGGTAGTGGAGCGCTTCGGCGATATGATCCTGCTGAATCGTTGGAGATTGCGCAAGGTCGGCAACGGTGCGCGCAACACGCAGGATGCGATGGATGGAGCGCGGCGAGAGCGTGAATTTGCGCTCCGCCTGCTCGAGCAGGGTGCGGCTATTTTGATCCAGAGTGCAGTGCTGCCTGATGTGGCGTGTTTGCATTTCGCTGTTGGAAAAAATGCGCTCGTTGGCAAAACGGTGTTCCTGAATTGCGCGCGCGCTGCGTATGCGTTCTTTCATGGCATGAGCGGATTCGGGGTGCGGCTCTGTTTGTAGTTCGCGGAACGGGATGCGCGGTACCTCGGTGAAGAGGTCGATGCGATCAAGGAGCGGTCCGGAAATTTTCTGCTGGTATTTTGTGACTTGAGCCATGGAACACGAACATGCATGGCGCGGATCGCCATACCATCCGCACGGGCATGGATTCATGGCGGCAACCAGAGTGAAGCGCGCAGGAAACCATACGCTTCGGCGCGAGCGCGCGACCATGATGGTCCCGTTTTCAAGCGGCTGGCGCAGGCTTTCGAGCACCGACCGGGGAAACTCGGGAAATTCGTCCAGAAACAGAACGCCGCGATGCGCCAGGCTTACTTCTCCCGGCTTGGGATTCGATCCTCCTCCCACGATGGAAACGAGCGAAGCGCTGTGGTGCGGCGCGCGCCACGGCCGCGCGGTGATGAGCGGCTTGTTCTCGTCGAGCAATCCGCTTACGCTGTAAATTTTCGTGATTTCCATTGCTTCGTGCCTCGCGAGCGGAGGAAGGATCGATGGTAACGCCTGCGCGAGCAGTGTTTTGCCGGTTCCCGGCGAACCGATGAGTAGAATATTGTGGCCTCCTGCTGCAACGATTTCCAGTGCGCGCTTTGCCGACTCCAGTCCGGCGACTTCGGAAATATCGAATGCAGGTTCTTCGCTTTCCGCGCCCGATTCCGGCGCGAGCGCGCTGATCGGCGCGGATTGCTCCAGGTGCTGTACGCATTGCGCGAGCGTTGCGACCGGAATCGCTTTGATGCGGTCTGCAAAAAATCGCGCTTCGTTTTTGTTCTGTTCCGGCAGCACGATGGTTTCAAATCCTCGTGCGTGCGCCATTTCGATGATCGGTAGAATGCCTGGCGTTTTGCGCACGGTACCGTCGAGCCCGAGTTCGCCGATGAAAACAGTCCGCGCTGCGTCGGGGCAGAAAAGCTGGCCTGACGCGATCAAAAAACCGACTGCGATGGCAAGATCGTAGCCGGACCCTTCTTTTTTGAAATCCGCAGGGGCGAGATTGACCGTGACTTTTTTGTTGAGCGCCAATGGCGAGGCGAGTCCCGAATTCTTCAGGCACAAACCGATGCGCTCTTTGGATTCTTCAATCGCTTTGTCCGCCAGGCCGATGATATGGAATGCGTGGATGCCGCCGGATACGTCAACTTCGACTTCGATGGGGAGCGCTTCAATGCCGATGGTTGCCGCTGAAAATGTTTTCGCGGGCACGTAAGGAGAATTAATGGCGGGGTGCGTGGTCGATGCACGTCGTGGCAGCAGGATTGACCTCGAGCCGCTTCAAAGGTATTTCCGCATGACACACGTCGCATAGTCCGTATGCGTCGGTGTCGATGATTGAGAGCGCATGGTCTATCTCGTCGATTCTGCGCTCCAGCATAGTTTCCAGCGTCTTACGCTTTTCGAATTCTGTAACCTGTTCCGCCTGGTCTTCGGGCGCGATTTCCAGTTGGCCTTCTTCCATGACGGAATCATGGCCGCCCGGGGCGGCTTTGTTTTCGCGCGTAAAACCGTGGAGATCCTGCTCGAGACGCTCTTTTTCCTCACCAAGCATCTGTTTGAATTTTTGTTTTGTGGAATCGGGAATCATACGATTGAATGGTATGTGTTATTTGAGCGACTGCGCGATAAGTTCGAATGCTTTTGTGTTGGTCGTAATGATGAGGTATTTGCCGAGCAGTCCGTAGATGAATTGCGCCGGTTCGCCGTCTTTTGTGACCGATATCATGCGGCTGGGCGTTTGTGCAATGAGAGAATCGGAAAACGAATCCGTAGTGCGCGCGATACGCTGCGCAGGCGCGAACAAGTTTTGGAAATCCTGTTCGATGCGCGCAGTTTCCCATCCCCGGAGGAATGGGCGCAGGACCGCGTCCTGCTCCGGCCGAATCGTGAATACCGCGCCGAGAGCTTGGCGGTCGGCTTTATACCAGTATGCAAAGAAAAGATATCGCTCGTCAAGTGATCCTTGGAAGCTTGGCAGGGATTTGGGCGCAAGAATGCGCGCCAACTCCTGCGAATTCAGATATGCGTTTGCGTTTTGGATCGGAAAGGAATAGAGCGCGATGGTTCCAGTGCCCGGGAGGATCGAGGGGAATGCGGCGCGCATCTGCGCAAGGAATTCCTGAGAGCTGGTGCCGGTAAGCGCGAGCGTGAAAAGTTTGCCGCCCGGAGGCAGCGACGCGATGCTGATGCGCGGATCCTGTGCGGGTGGCGTGGGACTCGGCGCTTGCGTGGGTATGGGCGTGGGCGTTTGCCTGCTTTGCGCAAGACGCGCCTGAACCTGCGGGTATACGATCCAATAGCCCACGCTTCCGATGACTGCGAGCGCAATAACGCCCAAAATCGCATAGAGCCATCCCGGAATTTGTTCTGTTTGTTTTTGCGCTACCTCTGCCGGCGGGCGTGCGCTTTCCTCTGCGGGGTGCGGCTGGCGCTGGATGAACTGTTCAAGCGATGGTCGCGCGCTTTCCTGTTGCGGCTGCGCACCGAGCGTCGGTGGCGCAATCGTCGGCTGCTGCGCTGCGCGCTGTGTCTGCGCAGACACAAAATCACTGAACTGTACCTGTTCTTGTTTCACTTCCTGGACGACGCCGCCTCCTTCCTTGATCATCGCAAGGTCTTTGGCCATAGTTCTGACTCTGATATTCGGGAAATAGTCCCTGATGGAAGAAGATGGTTGCGGCATGGCAATAGTATAGCGCACTTGCGCGCTGCGCAGGCGGATTATTCGCGCTGTCTGCGCGGTCCGCGACCGAAATCGGCGCGGCGTCCTCCAAAACGCGGTCTTCGCTCCGGACGCGGGCTTGATACGAGTTCCGGATTCGCGACTTGCTTGAGCGATAATCTGATTTTTCCGTCCGGTGACGCCTCGATGACTTTGACAGGGATAACTTGCCCCATGTGTACGACGTCTTCTACTTTTTCCACGCGCTCCGGCGCGAGTTCGGAAATGTGCACGAGCCCTTCGTGGTTTTGATCGATTTCCACTACGGCGCCGAAATCGAGGATTTTCGTTACGGTTCCTTGCGTGATTTCTCCGACCTGGAATTCTTTAATGAGCGATTCGATGGTTGCGACCGCATCCTGCGCCGATTGCGTCGTGGGCGCGGTGATAAAAACTCTTCCGTCTTCCTGGATATCGATCGCTGCGCCTGTTTTTTCCGCAATGGCGCGGATGGTTTTCCCGCCGCTCCCGATGACCTCGCCGATTTTTTCTTTGGGAACCTGTATCGTGAGCACGCGCGGCGCGTATTCTGACAGTTGTGCGCGCGGCGCCGCAATGAGCTGCTCCATTTTGTCCAGGATCGCCATGCGCGCGGTTTTCGCGCGCGCGAGCGCTTCGCGCACGATATCGACCGTAATGCCTTCAACCTTCACGTCCATTTGCATTGCTGTGATGCCGTCGCGCGTTCCTGCCACCTTGAAATCCATGTCGCCGTGGAAATCTTCGGGTCCCTGGATATCGGTCAGGAGTTTATATTCGCCCTGCGCGTTGCTCATGAGTCCGATGGAAATGCCTGCCACGTGTTTCGGAAGCGGTACGCCTGCGTCCATGAGGGCAAGCGACGTGCCGCATACCGACGCCATCGAGGTCGAGCCGTTGGACGAAAGAATTTCCGTGACGACGCGAATCGTATACGGGAATTGTTCTTTGGATGGGATGAGCGGCGCAACTGCTTTTTCTGCAAGCGCGCCATGGCCGATTTCCCTGCGCCCGGGGCCGCGGAACGATCCGGTTTCGCCCGTGGAATACGGAGGGAAATTGTACTGATGCATGAATCTGCGCTCTTCATTCACTTCCATGCCTTGCACGAAGAGAAAATCGCCCGGCGCGCCCAGCGTTGCGACTGAGAGTGCATGCGTTCTGCCGCGCAAAAACAATCCGGTGCCGTGCGTGCGCGGCACGACGCCGACCGCCATATCGAGCGGCCTGATTTCGTCGAGTTTTCTGCCGTCGGCGCGTTTTTCGTATTTGATCGCGTATTCGTGCACGAGTTCATCCAAGAGTGTGTATACGCGTTCTTCTGCTGCCTGTCGCTGTTCTTCTTTCCCCTGCTGTTTCAGGAATTCGGCAAGCAGTTCGGTTGCTTTTTGCGAATGCACGTCTCCCTCCGGAAAACGTTCCTTAAACAGAATCTGCTCGAAGTGTTCGCGGATCGTCGTAGTGATGAAGCGTTCGATTTCCTGATCCAGTCCTGCGGGCGCAGGCGCGATTTTTTCCGGCTGCCCGAATTCTTTAAGAATCTGTTCCTGCCATGCGATGAGTTCTTTGGCTTCTTCGTGCGCACGCGCGTGCATATCGGCAACGGCATCCTCGGGCAATTCTTTGGCGCCGAGTTCGATCATATTAATTTTGTTTTTCGTTCCTCCTACAAAAAGCTCTCCCGTCGCCTGCTGGCGCGCTTCATAGGAAGCAAGCACGATGTTTTCATTATTGATACGCGATACGCGCATGCCGGCAACCGGACCTTTGAACGGTACGGGTGAAAGCATGGAAACAAGCGAAGCTCCAAGCAGTCCCAGGAAATCAGGATCGTTTTTCTGGTCGATCGAGAGAATGGTCACTACGATTTGCACGTCCCTGCGGATGCGCTTGTCGAAGAGCGGACGAATGGTGCGGTCGATGAGTCGTCCGGTGAGCACCGCGTTTTCCGTGGGCCGCGTTTCGCGGCGCACGAAGCGCGATCCGTAGATTTTTCCCGCTGCGTAATATTTTTCTTCGTATTCGACCGTAAGCGGGAAAAAATCAATGCCTTGCCGATCCTGTTTGCCTGCCACCAGTGTGACAAGCGCCATCGTATCGCCGTACCGGACCAGGCACGACGCATCCGCTTGCTGGGCAAGCGGGGAAAACGTGACCGAGAGCTGCTGCCCATGGAAATCACGCGAAAAAACTTTTTGTTCCATAGCTGTTGTGTGTCGCGAGCGTTATTATTTTTTGATCAGGAAGAAACGTGGGCGTTCCGCGATGTCCACGAACATATCCGCAGTTTCTTTTAATTTGCCGGATGCGCTTTTGCTGAACGCGTATACTTCGACTTGCTTGCCGTGCGCCTGGAGGTATTCGACGAGCGGGATAAAATCGCCGTCGCCGGTCATGAGCACAATTGTGTCGACGCTCGGTGAGAGCCGGATCGCGTCCACCGCGAGACCGACGTCCCAATCGGCTTTTTTCGATCCGCCTGCGTAGATGAGCAGGTCTTTCATGCGCAGCTCAATGCCGAGTCCGGTCAGCGCTTCGAAGAATGCGGATTCCCCGACCGCGGGCCGTTCGGTCTCGATCCCTTCTGATTTCACCACGTAGGCGAACATGCGCACGAGTTCTCTCCCTGCGAGCGCGTCCTTGACGAGGTTTTCAAAATTCACCCGCGCCTTGAATAAATGCTTGGCCGAGTGATAGAGGTTTTGCACGTCGATGAAAATCGCTACGCGCTGAGCTTTATGCCGTGGACTTGCCATATGGGATTATCGTGTTTCGCCGACGAGTTTCGCAACCCGGGAAAAACGGCGCGGATCGTTGGTCTTGAGCCAGTTCATGAGCCGTTTGCGTTTGATAATCATCTGCAGCAAGCCTCGTCTGCTCGACGCATCTTTTTTGTGCATTTTCAAATGCGCCGAGAGTTCCTCGATGCGCTTGTTCAGGAGCGAAATTTGCACTTCGGCGGATCCGGTATCGGTCGCATGCCGCTGCACTTTTTTCACCAGTTTTGTTTTTGCGGTTTTCGTAAGCACGGTTTAAGTATATCACGGATGTGGATATTTTGAAATATCAGCTATCCGCTTTCCGTTTCTGCTTGCTGTTCTATTTTCTGTTCCGGCGCCGCTTCAGGAGGCGTCTGGGCATTTTCTTTATTTGCGGCGGCCTCTCCGTTTTCTGAGCGCGCGCCTTCGATTGCTTCGTCGGGCCGCGCGGATGACCTGATTTCAATGCGCCATTCGGTGAGTTTGTGCGCGAGGCGCACGTTCTGGCCATTTCTGCCGATAGCGAGCGATAGCTGGTCCGCGGGCACGAATACGCGCGCTTCGTGGTTGGGCAAGATATCAACGTCGGTGACCTTCGCCGGCGCCAGCGCATTCGGAATGAATGTTTTCGGATCGTCCGACCACAGGATGATGTCGATTTTTTCATTGCCCAGTTCTCCCATTACCGTGGTTACCCGTGTTCCTTTTTGCCCGATGCACGCGCCTTGCGGATCGACAGATTCGTTTGACGACCAGACCGCGATTTTCGTGCGCGATCCCGCTTCGCGCGCAATGGATTTGATTTCCACTGTTCCTTCCGCGATTTCCGGAACTTCCGCCTCAAAGAGTTTTGCAACGAAGCGCGGGTGCGAACGGGACAGCACCACGGATAATCCTTTGGGCGTCTGTTCGACTGCGAGCACGTAGAATTTCAGGCGTTCGCCTATGCGGTAGCGCTCCCCGGGGATAATTTCGTCGCCGAACAGGATGCCGGTTGTTTTGCCCAAATCCACGAATACGTTGCGGCCGTCCGCGCGCTGCACCGATCCGGTGATGATTTCCCCTTCTTTGGTTTTGAACGCGTCAAACATGGTTTCTTTTTCCGTTTCATGGAGTTTTTGCAGCACGGTTTGTTTTGCGGTCTGCGCCGCGATGCGGCCGAAATCAAGCTTGGTTTCGAGCGGAAATTCCAATTCTTCGCCGGGAAAAATCTCGGCATTGAATGCGCGCGCGTCGTCAATCATGATGTGCCGGTCTTCGTTGAATTTGATTTTTTTCTGCGCTTCGGAATCGTCCATGACCGGCTCTTCTTCACCCTCCTCGGTTTCTGGCTGGAGCATGTTTTCGTCTACGACGAGCTTCACTTGCGCAAACGTGATTGCGCCGGTTTCCGGATTGAATTTCGCGCGGATGACTTCGTTTTTCGTGCGGTATTCCCTGCGGTATGCAGCGGCGAACGCAGCTTCCACGATTTCCCTGACGCGGTCCTGCGAAATGCCGCGCTCCTCGGCGATCTGGTTGATGGTTGATATAATGGTTTTGAGGTCAAACATAAAGGTAGTATGTAGTAGTTTGTATATAGTATATAGGTTTTTAGCCGTTGATAGGCATTTTCCGATTCTTTTTAAAAAGATGTCCGCTCCAAGGAGCGGCTGAACTATGTAGAGTATACATCGCGCAGGCTGCTCTGTCAAATGCCTGAAAAAAGCAGCAGCTGCATCATATTGATGCAGCTGCTTGGTTATTGATTACGGCAAAGATAAGAATAGGACCATGAGAATGCTTGTTCCTAAAATAACAGATCCTGTAAGGCCTATTCCGAAGACATCTTTGGCGATTTGCCGACTCCATCCCCATTCTCGACGTTCGGTAATGAACTGAAGCGCAAGCGCGCCTACAAACATTATAAACAATGAAGCGAAGAACGGGATGATCAGTAGCATCAGAACGATGGCTGCTGAATCTCTGGTATACATACCTGCCTCCTTCGGCGATTTGATTGCTCTATGAAATCAAAAAACGCGTTACGCGTCAAGCGCTGGACTGATGCGTGAAAATCCTGTATGCTGGCTACCACATCTTATACAGGAGGCGCCATCTATGAAAAAAATGGCAATCAGTGCGTTGGTTCTGCGCGGCGAGTCATGCGTCGAGGAAGGTGACATTGCATTGCTCGTACTCATGAGTCTTGACGGTGAACGTCCGGTTGTGCACGTGAGTGAATCCGTTATTGGATTCGAATCTGTGAAAGCACTCTTCGAGGGGAAGGATCCTGATGACAAAATTCAGATAACGCTTGAGGCGGAATATCCCGAAGATCCCGCGGATTGTTGTTCCAGCAGCATCAAGCCAATCGCACTATTCATCTGACAGAAAACCGCCGTATGGCGGTTTTCACTTTTTCCTACATATGCGATGCCTTGTAATTATATAGATTATATGGTATAATATAACTATACGGTGAGGAGGCAAGGAGAAAACGGCGGCTATGAGCCGCGGACGCCATTGGGCGCAATAAAAATCCTCCCCTCCTCACCATTCTAAATATAGAGGCGTTGCCATAAGCGGCGCCTTTTTATTGCACTCACTTGACTTTTCTAGAATTAGTGCTATAATATACCTATCGTTCTTTCGATAGTCGGAAGGTTCTGAACAGATTATGTACGTAGTTTGTTCGGAGCCCTCCGGCACACCTTTTTTCCGGAGAGCAAATTCCGCTTCCCGGTGAAGACCGGGAACTTATTGATAACGGGCCAGCGCATTTTCCATTCGCACAATCAGGTGCGCGCGCTGAATCTCCTAAGGCGTTTTCTGTGATTCGGTCGCTCCGAACACGAAACTCTTCGCCTTTCCGTTATCGATCAATTTTTCGCGCGAATTCCGGAAATCCGCGCAAGGGAAAGTTGGGAGAACTTTCCAAGACCTGTGCCGCCAAGCCTTATGGCGCGGCGGCACAGGGGCAATCTGTTCTTTATACTATATATCGCCCAGCAATTGCTGGGCGTTTTTTATTTGCCAAACCGTGACAATCAATGGTATATTTACCTTGGCAACAGGTTGCGCAAGCGCATGGTGCTCCTGGCAGCTTCCTTCGCTGCCAACTCCTTTCGTCTACTTGCTCAATGTTCTGCGTTTGCGCGAGCCGAGCTTTGCCTGTTGCCAGTTCTTTTTCGTCCGATTGGACGCTTATATTAAAAGGCGCGAGCTGATGCCCGCGCCTTTTCCCGTTTTTATAAAAAGGGGCCGCCATTGCGCGGCCCCATACGATTCTGTGCAAAGAACTGGTGTTCTGCGCCAGAGTGAGCTGAGGCACCCTGGCGCAGAACACCGGCATCGTAGCACGGCAAGGATTTTTTGCAATCGTCAAAGCGATGCGCTATTTTGTGCGCGCGGCGTGCCCAAAATCTGATTTTGGCCCGCGTCAAGACCATTGATGGTCGTGCCATTATTCGTTTGCCAGTTCGCAGCGAGGTTCCCCGGCGCATGCGCGTCAACGCGTTCCATGCTTGCGTTTGTTGCGTTATCTCCGGCAAACCAGCCGGCTGTCGCATCGACTTCATCAACAGTGTTGTCATGCGCATCAACAAGAAGCAGGCGTTCGCCGTTGTTGTTCAGCGCGCCGGCATATATCAAATCAGCAGGAATATCGGAAATGGTCGTATCATTCGTGCGTTCAAGCAGGAAATAGCCGTGCGTGTCGATAGATCCGGTAAGCGCGATATCGAGCGTTGCAGACGCATTCGTGAGATGCCAGCCGGAAAGATCAACAGGGCTCTCCGAAGCATTGTACAGTTCCATCCATTCGTCATACGCAGATGTTTGCGTTCCCATCCACGCGATTTCGTTCATGACAACCGATGAACCTGAGATCGGTTGCGGTTCAGAAGTCGGTTGCGGAGATGGGCTTGGCAACGCAAGCGGCGAATATACGGGCGAGAAATGCCACTGACGCGCATCGATCTGGCGCAGGTACAGGCCGGAACTCGGGCCTGCGTCGTATACGGACATGCTCGTTGTCAGATAATCGTTTGATGTGATGAGCGCCGTGTCTTTGGGAATGCTCCAAATCGGCAGACGCACGATCCAAGAACTTTGTTCCGGGAACTGTTTTTGCGCGAGTTCGTTCGGGTTGATTGCCGTTGTGCTGAATCCGGAAATCGAGCATACGCCGTTGATGGGATAGCGAAATCCCGGTCTGCCGGAAAACGACGAGTTCCAGTCGCACGTGTAGTATTGCACCGGCACGAGATTATTCTGGAAATTTTCCAGAAATCCCTCGGCGCCGATTGTGATGTCATAGTTATAGATGAAATCAGCAGTGCTGTTCAGATGAAAGCGTAATTCGTAACCGTCCGTGCTCCACGAATCCGGAGTTTGAGCAAGCGGCAGCGAATACAGGAATTCAATGCTCCATGCGCCGTTTGGTTCCGGACCCCAGCGCAGATTTTGCAGATTGGGAATCGGATGCGGTGTGGGATAAACCATCTGAGGAGACGAGGCACTCAGGAATGAGCCGAAATAACGCGTTTGATCGGGAATAGGCGTGTCATTGGCGTAGAGCGGCCAGTATGCAAGCGCAAGAAAATCATTTGTGCCGATTTCCCTGCCGAGTGTTTGTTCGAAATGGCTGCGCGTGATGCCTGAAGGCGCGTCTGCCTGAAGCCAATTGCTCGTGGAAAGCCGCAGCTGCGTGGGATGAACCACGATGTGCTTTGGGAATTCAGCGCTCTGGCTGTCAAATGTTCCTTGCCATTCCCAGGTTGTTTCCGAAGGACCATAGATGGGGTTGATCGTGTCTACGAATATACCGGTTTGTCTGGGAATGCTGTAGCGCGGCATAATGGTATTGCCGCCTTCTGGTTTTGATTTTGCGGTGAGCGCCAGATCCGTATTCCACGCGGCGACAATCGTGTGGTAATCGTTGTTCGGCAAAAACGTTTGCGCGTCGAACTGAATCGTGAAAATGCCGCCCGCATCCGATGCCATGCTCGTGTCAAAATACCACGCGACATTGGTGAAGAAATCATTGCGGGATTGCTGAATCCACGGCGTTGGAGCAGGAGCCGGAGAGGGTGTCGGGAGAATGGTCGGCTCGATCGTCGGCGTAGGCTCAATCGTCGGTTTTGAGGAAGGAGCCGGTGTTGGTTCGGGCGAGAGGGTCGGTTCGGGAATCGGCGTTGGGCTTGAATTGGAAAATGCGAATGGCGCAGGATTGGTTGGAGGAACATTCGGCGCCTGTACATTGAGGAATTGCAAAAATTGCTGCGGAGTCGGGGCAGGAGCGTCGGTCTCAAGGAAAAAATTCATGAGCGGAAGCGCTGCGTTTATGTTGCGGATTTCGTCTTGCGTTGGCGGATTCGCATGTTCCTTTGCAGGATTCGGCAGAATCAGAAAAAGCGGCGGAGAGCTTGGGATTTGACTTGATGGTGTTGTTTCCAGCGCTTGCTGGTTCGCATTGTAGACAAATACCCGGGCGAATGTGTCCTGCAACGATTGCTGCTGTGTTTGAATCCATTGCAAGATCGAATCAAGCCAGGATTGATGCTGTTGGATTTGGTGTTGTTGGGCTTCTTGGAGAAATAATGCAAGTACGCCAGCGCCATGTTGTACTGCTTTCGGGCCAAGACGAGACCAGTAATCCTTGTTGATTAGAATGTTGTCTATTGTTGTATCAAAAATATTTCTAGTAATAAGTCCTCCATTTAAAGATTTATTCAATACCAAATGATAATCTCCGTCGTTATCCTTATCTATCCCATAATAGAATTCACCAATTTTTTCATACATAAGTGGCTCGGGCAGATTATATCCGCTTTGTATGCCGATTGTATCTTTGCTGTAAAAACCTTTGTTTGAGTAATTCGCAATCGAATCGAAATACTGATTCAAGTTTGCAAATACAACCGGTTGCTTGCTTTGCATATACGTTGCGAACTGCGTATCGGGATTGGAGAGATTGAATTGCGCTGTCCATTGTTCATACGGGCTGCCTGTTGCATGGCCGTTGTTGCGTGTATGGTCAGGCACGGATGCGTCTTCGATGAGATGCAGGATATGGCCCAGGGCAAACATCGCTTTTTCTTTGTTCGCGTTTGTCCAGTAGTCAAGCGCGGCATTCCAGGAATAATCGCTTTCCGTGCTGATCGCGAGCTTTTTCTGCTGGATTGAATCAAGAATTGACGCGATGAGCCCCGCGACTTTGTATGTCGGTTCGTTTTGTTTCGCGCTGTCCTGCGCCCAGAGCTTTGACGATTCATGCGATGTGCCGATATTCAGTTCCGCGCCAGTGCGCGTGTCGTACGTATAGCCCCGGTTGTATATGGGATCGTAGAAATGATGCAGCCAGCGCGGAGAATCGTCTTCCCTGCGCGAGCCATCGATCAAATACGCTCCCAATTCTTTTGGAAATTGTTCTGCATGTGTTTGGTTATAGAGTTTGATGATTTCTTGAGTCAAAAACGCATGCGTTTCATAGTCATACGCATGCGTTTGCGAGATATTCCAAAATGTTGTTGCGAAAACAATGAGTGCTGGGATCAACGAAAGCTTCACAAGCTTTCTATTTTCCATACATTTGAATAAGTATTGAATCTTAAAAATAATGAATAATCTGCAACACCATCTTTATTCAAAAGTACATAGACAGAACTGTTCTTACCAAAATTTTGATTTATAGATGGTTTCATTTTTTCTACAGTTGAGATTACTGTAGAAATTTCTCCTTTTCTTTGTTTATCGTTTAATCCATCGATCCATTCCTGGCGCGTAAGATAATATGGGCTTTGCTCGTTGGTGTTGAGCATAAAATACTGGGCAGCTTGTTCCATATCTCCCGTCTTAAGTGCTGCAAGAAACAGCTGGATGGTTTCTTCCGGAGTTTTTCCTCCCGTGATATCGTTGGCAAGCGCTTGTTTTTGTTCTTCAGCGCGTTGGAGCGCGATGCGGTCTGTTTCGGAGTTTTCCTTGGCTTGCTGCGGGCTGATGGTATTGATGAGCGCGATGGCGAACATCGCAGCAATGAAAATCACGAATAAGGCGATTGCGTAGCGGTACCATGATCGTTTTCCGAACGCGTCCAAACGCGCCGGAAAACGGAATTTCCGGATATTCTGCCTTTCGCTGGGTTTGTTTTGCGCGTGTTGATCCATGCCAAGAAAGGGCTTGGTATGATTTTCCGCCACCGACTACAAGATTTGCGCGATGACAAGCGCGATGCCTTTGCTGATGAGTACGATGCCGAATCCGATTGCGGCGTACACGATAATCATCATTGCCTGATTGAATTTTTCCGGTTTTCCTTCGGAAGTCAAAAGCACGAACGCGGCATAGAGCACGACCGCGGTAAGGATGGGCACGCTGATTGCGATGAGAAAATTGATTACGCGGTCAAGCAAGCCGCCGATCGTATTCACTTTGAGCGGATTCTCGAACGTGAGCGCGCCTGCTTGCTGCGTGGATGCGATCGCGATTGCAGCGAGCGCCAGGAAAAGGATAATGCGTTTTGTCATAGTACGGATATAGTGTATATGCTTTGCCCCGGAGGGCAAGAGTGCATAACTTAGCACGAAATTTTATTCCAAAACAGCACGGATCCTTTTGCAAAGAAATTCAAGACCGTGTTGAGAATTACCCATGCGGAGAGCATAATCGCGAACCCGATGACTCCGTTCGTCAGCTGTTTCATCGCATCTCCGAACGCATGCGGGTTGCCCTTGGAAGCGTAGAGGCTCAATCCCGCAAGGATCGTCACAAGCGTTACCATAATAAATCCGAGCGCGATGATAAAGTTGACGACTGCCTGCACGGTGGCGAGGAGCGCGCACAGGTTGCAGGATCCGATGACTGCTGGGTTGCATTGCACGAGCGCAGCCGATGCGCCATGCAGCGGTACGAAAAGAAACGAGAGAATCGCAATCGCGCCGAAAAGCGCTGGGATGATCTTCATAAGATGTCTTCAAATAATTTATTAACCTGTTTTGCCATCGCGTCAAGTGCGTCTGAAGTGGTCATGCGGCGCGCTGCCACGTTATCAATGGCGTCGCGAAATACTTTATCAACAATCGTGGGATCGGGTTGGGGCCAGCTTCGGGCGGTGTAGGCCTGGCGGTTGAATGTGTCGAAAATGGGATTGCCCTGCGTGCTTTGCAGTAGTACGCGCTTTGCCGGCGGCAGATTGGTTGCATTCATATATGCTGCGCTCGGATTCGCCTGAGTAACCGCGGAAATGAGCTGCCAGGCCGCGTCGCGGTTGGGCGTTTGTCTGCTTACGGCAAGCCCCCAGTAGGATGCGTAATCCGTGCGGAGCGTCGCGCCTTGCGGCTGGGGAATGGGCGCGATTTTGAAATCGAGATACGGCGCCACGGAGCGGATCGCGGCAAGGTCGGATGCATAGCCGAATGCGATCGCGGCTTTGCCTTTCGCGAATGCTTCCAAAGACGGTTCCATATTCTGATTCCAGGTGTATGCGTCCGTGCCGAGCTGCGCGAACTGCGCGGTGAAATCCATCGCTTGCCTGCCCACTTGATCGTTGAACGTGGCCCGATTCGTGTTGTCGATCATCTGGGAACCGGATTGCATCATTAAGAGCGACAACAGATCGCTTGCGTATTGGACATTCGATCCGAGTCCAAGCGCGACGCCTGCGACCTGGATAGTACCCGAGAGATCAACGCGTTTCAGTTTCGGAACCATGGCAAGCAATTCCTGCCATGTTTTGGGCGGGAACGGAATTGCGGCCTGGTCCAGGAGCGCAGGGTTATAGAACATCGCGAGCGAGTCGATGTAGAGAGGTACGGCGTATACGTTTCCGTTCGTGACGAAATCGCGCGACGCAACTTGCGGATACGTGCTTTCCATAGATTGCGGCGTGAACGCGCTCTGCGGCGCAGGCGCAAGTTTCTTGAAATGTTTCACGAGCCAGGTGTTTTTGAAATAAAATACGTCCGGACCATTGCCTGCCGCGAGAGCGTTCACCAGATCTTGTTCATACGTCTCCGGGCTTTTCTGCACATACACGACTTTATTGCCGGTTTCTTCGGAATATTGCTTGGTCATTTGAATCCATAATTCGCCCGGATCGTTCACGCCCCACACCGTGACCGTTGCGGTTTTACCGAGATTCGGGCGCAGGCCTGCCTGGATCAAAAGCCAACCCACGACGCCGAGCGCGACAACAATGCCGATAATCATGATTTGCCGCTGGGAAAGATTCATGTGATGAGATTATTTTTCGAATATCATGCCGAAATGGCGCGCGTCTGGCGCGAATTCCGAGACATACGCGAACCCCGCTTGTTCGAACAACGCGCGCGTCTCCTGCTTGTCCAGTGGATGATGGTCCGCGCTTGGCATGAAAGCGGGATTCCATTCCGCGACTGCGATTTTGCCGTGCGGTTTTGCGATGCGCTTTGCTTCCGCGACAATCGTCTGATGGTTGGGAACCTGAAACAGGAGGTTTGATATCACGATCCAGTCGCACGAATTGCTCGCAAGCGTCGAGCCTTTGGGCTGTTCAAGATCAGACTGCACTGCTTTGATGTTGAATAAGCGCTGGGTTGTTGCTTCGGTGCGGATGACTTCGAGCGGCGCCTCCTGGATGTCGATGGCGTATACCATGCCCGCTGCGCCCGTCTGTTTCGCGAGTTCGATTGCCACGAATCCAGAACCTGCGCCGAAATCGGCAATGACCATGCCCGGCGCTACGCGCATTGCCGCAACAAGATTTTTGATTGATTCCGGAATAACTGGAAGCATTATGAATTCAGTATAGAAAGATTTGCCGGAAAAAGAAAGGCATACGCAGGAAAAGTTATGAACACTTGACGGATAAACAGCGATGTTGTTTACTTGTTTTCAAATACTTCGAAGGAGGAGGACGCTATGAAAACGCTTAAGTTGAAAGCGTTCGCAAAAGGGGCTGGAGTTTTTGCAATTCGAGAGGCGACTATTCTTCTTTGCGCATTTATTTTAGTCTCCCTCCTGATTGCAGCGGTGGTATCAATTTTGTCCATCGCAACAGGGGTGAATCTTTTCAGGGTTGTGCGTTTCAATCCTGAATATTTCAGATCATTTTTGAACGCAATACCACGCCAATAGGCGTGGTTTGTGTTTGTGAAACATTTTAGAACAAAAATGTTTTTAGAGTGGGAATATTTTTAACCTGTGAAACATGTTTCACAGGAAAATGTTTCACGTGAAACATTTCCATCCCTTTAAAATTTTATATGATCTTTTTCTTGTGAAACTTTAATCGTTATTTTCATCTTTCTGTTATACGACGTTCTTTTTCTAAATAAGAAATCAATTCTTCTTTATTCCAACAAAATTTTCTTTAGAGAGAGCTAAGTGTTTCACGTGAAACAAAATCCTGTGAAACATGTTTCACACTCTAAATGATTTTGTGGAACAGGTGTTTCACAAGTCAGATTTTTTTCTTTGTTTTGAGATTTTTCCGGAAATCGACAAGCCATTCGTTGAGCGAATCTCCTGGGCACTCAGTTGCCGACCCAGGAACTTCACGATGGCCTAGAATATTGTCAGTTTCTATTTTGTACCTGAAAGCAAGGTCTTTGAGTATGCGTTCCAAAGAAGCAAGTTGCGATATTGTCGGTTCTTGGGTATTGAAATTTCCCGCAAGGCAGATACCCAGACTTTTTGTTGCCATGCCTGCTGCCTTGGTGTGCGTGCCAGCACTTGCTTCGCTTCTGCCGCGCCTGATTTTTCCGCGCGCGTCAATGAAATAATGGTAGGCGATATTGCCCATACCTTGCCAGATATGGAATTTTTTTATTTGCTCGAATGTGGTTTCGTCGCGGTCCGTAGCGCTCTGGTGCACGATAAGATACTTGACATTTTCTTTCAAAAGTTTCATAAAAATATTGTGCGCTGTTTCTCCTGCATATTGTATCATGCGCAAAAGATCGGGGAATTGACTTTTTTTGTCCCGGGATTACAATGGGACATCCATTACCATAAACCGCGCGCGCCCAACGGGCGCGGAGCGGACTGAAATTGGAACAAGGTCATCAAGAACTAATTTCCGGGCCCGAACGATCTGAATCCGAATATCTGAAACGTCATCCTTTGAGCATGCATTTTCGCTTCGAACTTTTCTTGTTGTGCATCGCAGCGCGCACGCGCGCATAGGTTTGTCGTCAGGCATTCGCCAGGCGTTCTGATCCGGCATCTCTCGTATGTCAGTTATTTTTATTTTCGGCGCGCTCGTTGCTGGCGCCGGCATCGGATATGCGGCGCGCAAATACCTGGTGCAGCGCGCGATGAAAAATGTCGAAACCGCGATTCAGGAAAAACTTTCCCGAGCGGAAGAACAGACGAAAAAACTCATTCTGGAGGCGAAAAACAAAGCGGTTACGATTCTGGAGAACGCGGAAAAAGAAATCAAAGAGGAAAAGTCGCAGCTTCACAAAAACCAGGAGCGCCTGCTCAACAAAGAAGTCCTTTTGGATGAGCGCTCCAAGCGCCTGGAACAAAAGGAAGAGAAGCTCGTGGATCAGATTGACAAAGTGAAAGCGATCAAGCAGGAGCTTGAGCAGTATGAAGAAAAGCAAACGACGCTGCTTGAAGAGCGCGCAAAACTTTCGCGCGATGAAGCAAAGCAGTATCTCTTAAATCAGGTCCAGCAGGCCTACCAACAGGATTTATTCGATTCCTTACGCAAGCTCGAAAAAGACCGCCAAGATGCGTTGGAAAAACGTGCTGCAGAATTGCTTGCAACCGTGATTCAGCGCTATGCGCGCTCGCATGTTGCGGAAATCACGACGTCATCCGTGCCGCTGCCCAACGAAGAAATCAAAGGCAGAATCATCGGAAAAGAAGGCAGGAATATCAGGCACTTTGAACAAGTGACCGGCGTGGAAGTCATTATCGACGAAGTGCCCGATACCATTACGCTTTCGTGTTTCGATCCGGTGCGCCGCGAAGTCGCGCGTATCGCCCTGGACCATCTCGTGCAGGATGGCAGGATTCAGCCGGCGCGCATCGAGGAATTCGTCGAAGACGCGAAAAAAGAAGTGATGCAAAAGATAAAGGAAGCGGGTGAAAATGCGGTGTACGAAGCAGGCATTGTTGATTTCCCGCCGGAAATCGTGCATCTGCTTGGCCGTCTTGCGTTCCGTACGAGTTACGGTCAGAACGTGCTCATGCACTCGATTGAAATCGCGACGCTTTGTTCCATGATTGCGCAGGAGCTTGGCATGGACGTTGAAATCGCCAAAAAAGCCGGCATGGTGCACGATATCGGCAAGGCGGTTGACCACGAAATCGAAGGAAGCCATCTGGAATTGGGCATTAAGATTCTGCAGAAATATAAAGTGGACGAGCGGATCGTGCTTGCCATGCGTTCGCATCACGACGATTATCCGGTCGCGATTCCCGAAGCGTATATCGTGAACGCCGCGGACGCGATTTCCGCGGCCAGGCCTGGCGCGCGCAGGGAATCGCTTGAAAATTACATCAAGCGGCTTACGGATCTTGAAAAAATCGCGCTGGAATTCCGCGGCGTGGAGAAGGCGTATGCCATCCAGGCGGGAAGGGAATTGCGCGTGTTCGTGACGCCCCAGCAGACAACCGATTTCGAAGCGGCGCAGCTTGCGCGCGATGTCGCGGTGCGCATCGAGCAGGAATTGAAATATCCGGGCGAGATCAAGGTGGTTGTGATTCGGGAATCGCGCGCGATCGAATACGCCAGGTAGTCTTTGCAGAAAATCCTTTCCGTATATGTGTGGATAAATAGCGCCATAGGGGCAAGTTCTTTTCGTATTTTCTCTAAAAAATGCAGAATTTCTTGCGGGATGGACAACTAGCTATTTTGGCGTATAATTGCCCTTAAAGCAGTCGAATCCCGCTTTGCGGGAATAGTAATGAGGCACACAATCATGAATAAAATAGAATTGGCGAATAAGATCTCGGACAAATTCGAGCTCTCGAAGAAAGCGGGCGGCCAGATTGTTGATATGGTTTTCGGAGAAATCATGGCGGTCGTGAAAAAAAATTCCGAAGCGTCGATCGCAGGATTCGGTTCATTCAAACTCGCGATGCGCAAGCCTCGCATGGGCGTGAACCCGAAGACCGGCGAGAAAATTTCCATTCCCGCGACCAAAGTTCCGAAATTCAAGCCCGCAAAAGCGTTTAAAGATCTCGTGAAATAAATTTTGAGTTTAAGGACATTTAAGAGCGCAAAACCCCTTGCCGAATCGGCAAGGGGTTTTGCGCGTCAGCGCGCGCGCAGGCGGCGCGCGTCTTCTATGCCCTATTTGTGGTATGACAAGAGAAGGCGCTTTTCGTTCTGGTCGATGCTTTCAATCGTAAACAAATACGTTTCGCCTGTTTTGATCGCTTCCTTGAGCGCGTCGAGATTGTCGCCGAATTTCGCAACCGGGCACAGGCCGTAGATGGAATCTTCGAACATCGCGAATGCGCCGACCGGATTGATTTTAATGACTTTCGCAGGATACGGTTTTCCGATTTCGTAGCGCTGACTTACCGTGGTCCACGGATCTTCTTTAAGCGCTTTAAGAGATAAGAACAGTCTGCCGTTGTTGATGTTCACGATTTTCGCTTTCACGGTTTCGCCTATCCGAACGTATTTTGCCGGATCGTCGATGAGCTTGTAGTCGATTTCGGAAATATGGATCAGGCCTTCCAGGGGCGGCGTGCCGAATTTGATGAATGCGCCGAAGTTCGCGATGCCGGTTACTTCTCCTTCCACGATGTCGCCGACGCTGTACTTGGCAATGACTTTCTGCATTTCCTCTTCCGCTGCTTCGCGCTCTGAGAAAATGAGCTTCTCTTCTTTTTCGCTCATATCCAGAATTCTCACTTTCAGCTCTTTGCCGACGAATTTGCGCAATTCCTCTATGATTTTCGTTTTGTCGCCGCCCTCAACCCGCGGATAGTGCTCAAGAGATAATTGGGAAACAGGCATAAATCCTTCAATGCCTTCAAGCTGCAGCAAAAGCCCGCCGTGGTTTGCTCCCAGCACCGTAACGAGCAGAATGTCACGCTTGTCTTTGAGTTCGCGCAATCGTTTCCACGCCGCTTCGCGGTCCGCCTGGTTCATCGACAGCTCCCAGTATCCGTCTTCGTTCATCATGC
This sequence comes from bacterium, assembly GCA_027310425.1. Taxonomy (GTDB): domain Bacteria; phylum Patescibacteriota; class Minisyncoccia; order UBA6257; family Brennerbacteraceae; genus JAKALE01. Next base: position 27,275 of record DAIDAW010000001.1, read on the forward strand.
CGATGATTTTCACCGTGACGTCGTCGCTCTGGTTGAGCGATTTGATGCGGCTGATCGCGGAAAAGTATTCCCTGCCGACCACGACGCCGGTGCCGACCGTGTCCAGATCAATGAACACGCGGCGCGGCTCTTTTTGGATCACCGTTCCGGCAAGCACGTCGCCCACCACGGGCGCCGGTTTCTTTGATGTTTGCGCTGTTTGTTGCATACAATAAATCTGACGTCCGCAGCTTGGGCAGACGCAGTGAAGAGCAGTATAGGCGAAAAACGCCGAAAAATCAATGAATCCCGTTAGAAATTATGGGAAGGTATCCGGCCGGAAATTACATGAAGGATGTTCGAATTGCCGTTCGGGTTTGCTATAATGCTGATGCGCGGGTATCGTATAGTGGCAATACCCCAGTTTTCCAAACTGGCGCCGGGGGTTCGATTCCCCCTACCCGCTCACACAAACGGTTTATCTCGAAGCATAAGGAAGGAATTGGGATAAAAATACGGCATTTTCCATTCTTCATCTGCCGCAAGGCAGCAGCGGGAAAGCGGGCGAAGATATCGCGTGCGACTTTTTGCGTTCCCAGGGATACAAAATTCTTGTGCGCAATTTCCGCACGAAGATCGGAGAACTCGATATTGTGTGCCGCAAAGGAAACGTGACGGTATTCGTTGAAGTAAAAACAGTGCGCGCGGGAAATGACGCATATTCGCCGGAATTGCATTTCACGCAGAACAAGCTCCGAAAAATGCAGCGCGCTGCCCTGCTTTTTTTCAAAATGAACCGTTTGTCTCCGGAGGCGGCGATGCGTTTTGATCTGGTTGCCGTGGAAATCGGCACAGAAAAAACAAAGCCGCTCATCCGGCACTACGAAAATCTTGGCGCATAGCCGAAGTTATTTCTTCGTATACGTTCCGTCAAACGATACATTGAGTCCGCCACACACGCTGCCGTTTCGCTCTTGAAGCGTTACCTGGCTATCCGCGAACGCGAAATCGATGCTGCACTCGGCATTTTTATAAACCCCTTTCGAGGAATCCATCGCGAGAATTCCCGCGATTTCGCCGGTATTTACTTCGCCGGAATTTTTCCCTTGCCAGTATGCTTGCCCCGAAACCCGCATTTCTCCGGAAGTTGCAGCTTGTACGTTGATGAAGTTGCAGAAAGTTTGCCCGGGGCAGTACTCATAGCGTCCGCTGAAATCAGGCCGCTTCCCGATTTCCGAATACTTCGCGTACCAGAAGAAAAGTAGAACCAGCGCTGAAGCAAAGAGCGCGAGAGAAGACGCAATAATCATTTTTTTCTTCATGGGCGTGGTTTCCCTTTTTCCTGCGCGAGCATCGCTGCGCCGATCGCGCCGATCCATTTATGCGACCTGGTTTTTTTTATTCTCACTTTTGCGCGCGCCACATTCGATAAAACCAGGTGTTTCATAGTTGCGCGCGCGGTGGCGATGTACAGCGGCCATGCGTGGCTCATGCCGCCGCCGATGATGATAACCTCGGGTTCGATAAAATTCACGATATTTGCCAAGGCAATGCCGAGGTTTTCTCCAAATTGCCGCCAGAGTTTTTTGTGCGTCACACTGCCTTGTCGGGCTTTCATTTCTGACGCAAGCGGGTCAAGGCGTTTGCGCATAAAGAATTTCCGCGCGCAGAAATCTTCGAGTTCGTAGAGATGATTCGGCGTTTTATCGGTGATAAGATGTCCGATTTCGTACGCGGTGCCGAATCCCCCGCGCATAATGTGTCCGTCGAGGGACCATGCCGCGCCGATGCCCGTGCCCAGCGTAAGCATAAATACGGATGCGAAACGCGTATGGAAAGGAAGCTCGGCGCGCAAGGCGACTTTCACATCGTTGTCGAGCGCGACCCGCGTTTTATATTTTTGCTCCACGATTTTTTTTACGTCGATGCGCGTTAGGATTTTCACATTGCCTGCTCCGACGACGCGGTTGTTCGTGATGACGCCCGGCAAGCCGATGCCGATATTTGATACGCGTGTAGAATATAGCCGATCGATAACGGTATACAGCGAACCAAGGAATATTTTTTTCGTTAACGTTTTTTGGGGATGAAAAAACTCCGCGCGTTTAAGGATTGCGGTGCCGCGCATGAGCACGCCGCGGATTTTCGTGCCGCCAGCGTCGATACCGATGGCGAGATGATTTTGCATATTATTCTTCAGTATAACATCAAAAATACTCCATAAAATTATCCACTTTCTATGATTGACGTCGACGCATTTCTCGCTAGAATAGAAGAAGCAGGAGGATTTATTTTTTTTAGGAATTATCCGGCCGGCATTGTCCGGTGGTCGGGATTCTAGAAGCCAGTCGCAAGGCTGGCACTATAACCATTCAAGAAAGGTGTCGTACGACACCTTTCTTTTTTTACTTTCGTTCTCTGATTTCTTCTTCGAGCTGTTTTACAAATGCGGCGATTTTTTGCATGCCGATATCGCCTTTTGCGCGCTGCCTGACGGCAACTGATTGCGCCTCAACTTCTTTGTCGCCGATCACGGCAATATACGGGATTTTCTGCAGTTCCGCGTTGCGGATGCGCTTCCCGATCGTGTCTTCATCCCACAGTTCTGTGCGGATGGAACGCGCTTTGAATTCTGCAAGCGTATTCTGTGCTGCTTCAAGATGCTTGAGCCCGATGGGCATAACCACGACTTGCACCGGCGAAAGCCACAACGGAAACGCACCGGCATAATGTTCGATCAGGATCATGAGGAATCGTTCCGGCGAACCCACAATTGCGCGGTGCAGCATCACGGGATGTTTTTCTTTTCCGTCTTTATCGATGTAGGTCAGATTGAATCGTTCTGGCATTACGTAGTCAATTTGCACAGTTGAAAGCTGCCATTCCCTACCCAACGCATCGGTCGCCATCAAATCCATTTTCGGCGCGTAGAATGCCGCTTCGCCTGGACCATTGAAATAGTCAATTTCATTGCGTTTCATAATCTGTTCTGCCCATTTCTCGACTTTATCCCAGGTTTCGGGATTGCCGAGGTATTTTTCTGGATGCTGAGGGTCGCGCGTGGACAAGCGGTAGCGATATGTAAAACCGAACGTCGCCATAATTTGCTTGGTCATGGCAAGTGCTTTGTCGATTTCCTCGTCTACCTGGTCTTCGCGGCAGAAAATATGGCAGTCGTCCTGGGAAAATGAACGCACGCGCGCCAGGCCGGAAAGCTCGCCCGGTTTTTCGTCGCGGTAAAGCATCGCAAAGTCGGTGTAGCGCAACGGCAGTTCGCGGTAGCTGCGCGGCCTGCTTGCATATATTTGCGTATGCTGCGGGCAGTTCATTGGCTTGAGATAAAATTCCTCGTCGCTGTAATTGGAAACCACGCGAAACATATCGTCTTTGTATTTGTTGTAATGTCCGGAAATTTTGAACAATTCTGCTTTTGCGACCTGCGGCGTCCAGACCTGGGTATATTCCTGCTTGCGCTGGGTTTCCTCCACGTATTCGTTCACGAGCCGGCGAATAAGCGCGCCGCGGGGCGTATAAAGCGGGAATCCAGCGCCAACCAATTCTGAAAATGTGAACAAGTCCAGTTCTTTGCCGAGTTTGCGGTGGTCGCGCTTTCGCGCTTCTTCCTGTTGCTTCAGGTATTCGTCCAATTCTTTTGGGGTCGGATACGCGGTCGCGTAGATGCGCTGGAGCATTTTGTTCTTTTCGTCGCCATGCCAGTACGCGCCGGCGACAGACAAAAGTTTGAATGCTTTTACTCTGCCGGTTGAAGCAGCGTGCGGTCCAGAACATAAGTCAACGTCTTCATCACCCATTTTGTAGAGAGATACTTTTTCCCCGCGTTGCGCGATTTCTTCGATCCATTCCAGTTTGTACGG
>DAIDAW010000020.1 GCA_027310425.1 bacterium
GATCAGGGCTATTCCGAGCACCAACTGGGCACCACGATTGATTTCACCACGCCTGCGCTCGGAGCGAATTTTTCAGCTTCGAAATTCGCGCAAACCAGGCAATACCAGTGGTTGCTCGATAACGCGTACAAATACGGATTTATCCTGTCGTATCCCAAAGACAATGCATACTATGTATACGAATCCTGGCAGTGGCGGTTCGTGGGCGTCAGTCTTGCCACGTATCTGTATACCACAAAACAGAGTTTCGACGACGCGGACCAGCGCGTCATTGATACGTTTTTGATTTCCATATTCGACTGAAGAAGCGCTGGTATTGATTTTTTGCATTCTTGTGCTTCAATACCGGGAAGAAAGGAGGTAGCCATGGCTACGATGGTAGACGGACTCTACCAGGATTATCTGTTTTATTTTGGAGAATGCCGGTATCAGTCCGCGTTAGAAAAAAAGCTTTTGGATTACAATTGGAGAACCCTTGAGCAACAGATTTGTTCTGGCGCAAGGGAGCATTCAATTACGCCGGAAAAGTTCCTTGAAGAGCTTTTCCAGCAACCGAATGCAGACGCGTTCATGGTGCTTCTGCACGGATAATAATACTATGATGGATGAGAGGCGCTATGCCTCTCATTTCTGTTCTCGAGTATTGCGTTGGCAAATGACAAGGAGTGGGATATACTAATCTTTGAATAATCTTTTATGGAAGTGAAGGTCACGAAAGATAATTTCGAACAGGAAGTGTTGCAGTCAACGATTCCGGTGCTTGTTGATTTCTGGGCTGACTGGTGCGGGCCGTGCCACATGATGGAACCGGCGCTCAAACAGTTTGCGAACGCGCACGAAGGGAGCGTGAAGCTCGGAAAGCTGAACGTGGACGAGGAGCCAGAGCTTGCGCAACGCTACAATATCCGGAGCATCCCGAATATGAAATTTTTCAAAAACGGCAGCGTCGCCCAGGAACTGATCGGCGTGGTGCCGCTGGGAACGCTTGAATCCGCGTTTGCGCAATTAAATTCATAATTCATACGTATGTTTAAACCAATTGTGCTCGGGGTGGTGCTCGTGGTTTTAGTGGGCGGACTTGTCGGCGCCAGTTATTGGTATGGCAAGCATTCGAACAATCCCACGACAATTTCGTTTTCGCCGATTGCATTTGCAACGCCGTCGCAGACGCCTGATAGTTCTGTTTCGCCTACGCCTTTTGTTTCCGGAGCGCCGTCGCCGGTTTCCTCGCCGATGCCGACCGGATTTTCATGTCCGGAGCGCGCGCCGCAGGGATATATGCTGATGCGGGGTTGGTGGTCAGGGCAGGAGGTGAGGACACCGGACGAGTTTTTGGTTGATTTGAAAGGTGACGGAGCAAAAGAGCTGGTGCGCGTATATGAGGAAAGCAGCATCATCGGCACGCGGAGCAAGCCGGTGATCGTGAAAGTATTTTCCGATTCCAGCAGCGCATGCCAGGAAGTATTTTCATATACCGGAAAGCAGACTGCCGACGCGTTCGGCGCATCCTGGGGATCGAACGAAATCGGATTCCCGCGTCCGTTTGATAAATTCTTCGGAGACGCAAAACAAGCGTTTCTCTTCGAGTCGATAACAACCGGTTACGGATCCGGTTACAGCGCGTACGTGGCGATTCTCACGTGGCAGGCCGGATCATTCCAGGTTCTTGAAGGCCCGCAGCTCAATGAATTGACTGCGTACGATTTTCGCGGAACGGATTTCCCCGCACAGACCATTCTTGTCGCACGGAGCATATGGGGACCGGATCCGTTAGAGTGCCATTTTTGCGATCATCTGGTGCAATTCGAACGCTATGAATGGGCAGACGGGCAGTATGCCAAGACAACGCTTGGGACAACGAAGAACAAATACAATCTTGTCGCCGGCGGCAGCGAATCGGCGCGCGCGAACATCAATGCCATCATCAAAGCAGAACCGCAGGCGCTGACCCCGTAGAAAAGGCGCAATCCGTTTTTTGTATCATACAGAGCGCCCCTTCGGGGCGCTCTGGAATATCGCGTTATTTTATCAGCGTATATGCGGGAAAGTTTTCCACAGGGATTTGTGGCGAGCATGCTATTGTAGAAAAAATTTGTCCAAAGGAGGACGCAATGTCATATACAGCAGTCATGAAAGAGCGATGGCAAAGCCTGATTGAAACGTGTTCGTATAAGCAAGATTTGGAAGCGGCAATCGAGCAATGGGGAGAAGGAACGGTCAGTTCGGTGCTCGACGCTTTTCTGTTTCAGATTTGGGAAACTTCAAGGCGTTGGCGAGAAGACGGCCATATGCAGTTCCTTGAAGTCCTGTTCCAATCAGGAACCGCCGAACAATTCATGCGCCGGGCAAAAGGGATCGAACCAGTTCCTCAGCAATAAGCCATAAGGCAGCCGCAAAGCGGCTGCCTTGACTTTTAGAACATTTCACGTTATATTCATTTCAGAATCTGCTCCAATTGAATAGGAAGGAATTATGCGGCTTTCCACGCGGAAGCTGTCTTCTTTTCTGACATGTGCGCAGATGCGCTCATTGACAATTGAAGAGTACGCAAATCCCGAGGCATTCTATGCCGAGGGAAAACCAAAGTTCAAGCAAAAAAATATTCCAATTTTTCCCGGTTGTCCTTAATTGATGTCCGTAAAAATTCGAGCCGCAGGCGAAGAATTTTCAGGTAACAACAATTCAGCCCCGCACTTTTGTTTATGATGCGAGATGGATATACAACGAGCAAAGCCATCAGGCGGCTTCGCCTTTCGTTTTTTGTCCTATCAGAAAACATCGCTGACAAAAGTGCGGGGCTCAAGAAATTGTAGCCTCATTTTTCTTCACACCGTTCGAAAAATTCGGACAATTTCTGAGGATTTGATCCTGGTCCAGGATGAACGTTGGCGGCGTGGATTAGGCATGCAAGTCGAGCGATCTTGTCGGAGACACGATTCACGAACGGCACGAATCATTTTTCGAATGGCAACGAATTCGTTGCAATTCATTTCTTGATTCGCGTTGATTCGCGGATCCCGTCTCCGACGGGATAGCGGCGAACGAGTTAGTAACACCTTGGTAACCTACCCTGAAGACGGACACAGCTCGCCGAAAGGCGGGGTAATGTCCGATAGTACCAGTGCTCCGCACTGAAATTTTCAAATAGCAATTTTCAATTTTCAATATTACTTGAAAATTGGAACTTGAAAATTGGAAATTCCAATGCGAAGCATTGGTTAAAGACGCAAGTCGCTTCAGGATGGGCCTAGGTCTGATCAGCTAGTTGGTAGGGTAATGGCCTACCAAGGCGATGACCAGTAGGGGGGCCGAGAGGTTGATCCCCAACGACGAGACTGAGACACGGCTCGTACACCTACGGGTGGCAGCAGTCGAGAATATTCCACAATGGGCGAAAGCCTGATGGAGCGACGCCGCGTAAAGGATGAAGGGCTTCGGTCTGTAAACTTTTTTTCGCAGAGAAGACCCCGGTCTTGTTGCCGGGCGACGGTACCTGCGGAATAAGAGGCGGCAAACTTCGTGCCAGCAGCAGCGGTAATACGAAGGCCTCAAACGTTATCCGGATTTATTGGGCGTAAAGCGTACGAAGGCGTCCCGCGCCCGTATGGGCGTTGCACGCATGCATTCGCATGCGCGTGATAAAGTCTGGTGTCCAAGCCCGGAGCTCAACTTCGGAATCGCACCAGATACTGGCGGGATTGAGGCAGAGAGAGGCGTATGGAACGCACGGTGTAGGGGTGAAATCCGTTGATATCGTGCGGAACACCAAATGCGAAGGCAATACGCTAGCTCTGATCTGACGCTGTTGTACGAAAGCGTGGGGAGCGAATGGGATTAGATACCCCAGTAGTCCACGCCCTAAACGATGTCAACTAGCCATTGGGAGCATCGACCCTCTCGGTGGCGGAGCTAACGCGGTAAGTTGACCGCCTGGGAAGTACGGCCGCAAGGCTAAAACTCAAAGGAATAGACGGGGACTCGCACAAGCAGTGGACCATGACGTTTAATTCGATAACAAGCGAGGCACCTCACCAGGGCTTGACATTCCGGCGTCCTATTCTCCTGAAAGGGAGGAAATTCGCAAGAAGGCCGGAACAGGTGCTGCATGGTTGTCGTCAGCTCGTGCCGTGAGGCGTTCCCTTCAGTGGGGAAACGAGCGCAACCCTTGCCGCGTGTTACATGTGTCACGCGGGACCGTCCCGCACTAAGCGCACTTCGTGCGAATTTTCAATTTTCAAGTATCGATTTTCAACGAATGAGTTTGAAAATCGAAAATTAAAGAATTGAAAATTGCGCGCGGGTAAAACGAAGCGCGTTTTGTGCGGGAAGGAAGCGAGGATGACGCCAAATCAGCATGGCCCTTTGATGCCCTGGGCGACACTCATGGTACAATGGCCGAGACAACGGGTTGCCAAGCCGCGAGGCGGAGCCAATCCCATCAAACTCGGCCCCAGTTCAGATTGCAGTCTGCAACTCGACTGCATGAAGTCGGAATTGCTAGTAAACGCGCATCAGCCACGGCGCGTTGAATACGTTCTCGAGTCCTGTACTCACCGCCCGTCACACCAAGGGAGCCGGAGATGCCCGAAGTCCCGCGCCTTTGCTTATGATGTTGCGTGGATATACAACGAACAGAGCCGTCAGGCGGCTTCGCCTTTCGTTGTATGCTACAGCAATACGCATTGTCGGCAAAGGTGCGGGGTCAGGGTAGAGTCGGTAACAGGGGTGAAGTCGTAACAAGGCATCCGTAGCGGAAGCTGTGGATGGAAAATTTCTTTAAAGAACAAACAGCGAATAACGAATCCATACGAATATACGAATGTATATTTTGTATTGAAACGTATTCGTTGGTCGATTCCAAAATTCGCGTTCGGCATCGCCGGAAGGCGAGTTGCGGATAACGGTGTTGATCTCGGAACCTCAAGTTGAGATCTCAACTCCGTGAATCGGAGAGGACAACCGGAAAGAATTGGAATCCCGTGAGAGACCGCGATCGCGGTATCGCGAGCTGTCTCTAACAAGATGGAAGCTATGAGAACTTTGGTAGCCTGCCTTCGGCGGGCTTTTGGATATGAACTAAAGTTCATTACTTCCCAACCCGGCGGTGAATTTACTTTTTGATTTTCTGTCGAAGGCAGAACCTGGATAGCCTACTGTTGAGTGGGAATTTTGGCGTTATTCACGTTTACTCTCACTGAACGCGCTTGCGCGTTTTTTATTTATGCCCTATACTTTCGCTATGGCGGATACGCAAACAGACGCACAACAAACGCAGGCAACAGGAGGCGCGCAGCCGATTATTCTTATCGTCGAGGATGAGACGTTTTTGGCGAATTTGCTGCTCCTTCGGTTCAGAAAAGAAGGGTTCAACGTGGTCCAGGCATTCAACGGCAACGAAGCTCTGGATAAGCTTGAGCAGCAGCATCCGGATATTGTGATTCTCGATTTGATTTTGCCGCAGAAAAACGGTTTTGAAGTGCTGCAAAATATCAGTGAAAATCCGCAACTCTCCGATATTCCGGTGATTATCGTATCCAATCTTGGCCAGGATTCCGACATCGAGCGCGGAAAACTGCTTGGCGCAATTGATTATTACGTGAAAGCGCGCTTGTCCATTGACGAATTGGTGGCAAAAGTACGGGGATTGCTCAAATAAGAAGCGCAACTCGTGCGTCCGGAAAATAAAAGATATCAACACCCCCCCCTTTACGGGTGGTTTTTGTGTTATAATGGAAGTATTATTTTTTTCGGTCGGCATAATTTTTGAAAATAGACGTTTCAAGCATGAAACAAACATCTCCCAAGGGGTTCACGCTGCTTGAATTGCTTATCGTGATTGCGATTCTGGCAATTTTGGCTTCAGTGACGTTTATCGCCCTGAATCCGGCTGAGCTCCTGAAAAAAGCGCGCGATACGCAGCGCATGGCAGACCTTTCGTCGATGAGGACAGCCATTAATTACTACATTACGAATGCGTCCAGCTCTGCTGCGTTGAATGCAGGATCTGCAGTATCGGGGTGTACAGACGATTCCACGAAAAATACGTTTTCCGCTGTTAACGGCGTTGCGGCAAGCGGCACGACGGCCTCTCCGGCAAATACCAGCCAGAAAGTAGACGGAACTGGTTGGCTACCAATTGACATGTCAGGATTGACCGGCGGATCGCCGCTTTCCAAATGGCCGCGCGATCCGAACGAAACGGGTTCAGGAGCGACTCCGGGACGCTACTACGCGTATCTGCGCAACCGCGCGAACACCACGTTTGAGCTGTTTGCGAATATGGAAAGCAGCACATACCAGTACAACGGATCTGGCGATGTAGAGTCAAAGGATGGCGGATCGCTTTCGACGGTATACGAGGTTGGGACCGTGTTGAATCTTGTGACTACGACTTCAGCAAATTTTTACCCCGGTTCGAACTAATATTCGCTCTGTTCAGCAAAATCAAAACGCCCTTCGGGGCGTTTTGATTTTGCCGCCATATTCCTTTTTAAAGCGCGATGCTTCTTGAAATGGTATACTGAATGATATGCAAACGGTTTTCACGGTTCTTGCGTATTTTGGAACATGGCTTTCCAGCGCTGACGCGTTCGCGCGCATTCTGTTTTTTGCTGCGTATCTCCTTGTGTATGTTTTGTTTTTCCGTTCCGTTTTCTCAGAACAACGCCTTGTTCGTTTCTTGCGTCTGTTGTTTTGGGTTGCGGTAGGATGGTTTGTTGTTGAAATCGTGTCCGTGAGCGCTGCGCAGTATGCGCTGTGGAATGCGGATGCGGTTACGCGCCAGCTGCTGCCGCCCAGCCAGCCAGTCGGCTATTTTCTGCGTTATGCCTGGCTCCATTTCGCGCAGGCAACCGCGCTCTCCGCTGCGGCAGGCGTGCTGTTTTTCATTCTGTTTGCCGCAGGAAACGAAATCTCCCGCGGACGGTTTTTTTACGAAGACGAAGAATACGGAGGCGCGCTGGCGATTATTTTGAATCCATGGCCTCAGGCGATTTTGGTGCTGCCGCTCGTGCTTGCCATAGGAATTATCATGTCGGTGTTTCGGATTGCCAGGCGCCATACAGGCGCAGCGCAAGAGAAGGCATCGTTGTTTAATTTGCGCTGGCTGTGGCTGCTTGCCGGCATCGCGGCGTTTGTGCTTGGGAAATTCATCATTTCACTCCTTGGCTTGAGCGCGCTCAAAGCATAAATTTTTGCTATAATTATCCTCATCGGCTTCATTCTTCTTATGGCAAAACCTATTTTTATTTTTGGCGATTGGACATTAGTATTATGAGAAACTTTTAATGGTTCGCATTCCTTTGGAAAATCTGAAACGCATGCTCATCGAGAGCGGCTTGGTGAAAGAAGCCGATTTCGAATCGAGCCAGCGCGAAGCAGAACGCACAAACAGGGACGTGTCTGATATTTTGGTATCGCGCGGATTCATGACGGCGGAATACTGGTATCAGCTGCTGTCGCAGTATTACCGCGTGCAGCTCGCAAATCTGACCGGCGAGGACATCAGCACGGAAATTCTCAATATCATTCCGGAAGATATCGCGCGCTCTCGCGCCGCCGTGGTGTTCGGCAGGAATAATGACCGCCTGAAAGTCGCCATCGCGGACCCCGGAGACCTGGACACCATTAAGTTTTTGGAAGGATACACGCAGCGCCAGCTTGATTTGTATCTGGCGACCGAACGCGACCTCCAATACGCATTCTCGCGCTACCGCAGGGAAATCCTGGAAAACTTCCAGCGCTCCATCGAGGAACAGATGCGGTTCATCAACCGGGCACATCTGGGGCAGGGAGGCGATTTGGCAAAAGCGGCGACCGAATTGCCGGTTGTCGCGATCGTGGATAATCTTGTTTCCTACGCTGCGGCGCTCAACGCGACTGACGTGCACATCGAAATTCTGGCGGATGCGCTTCTTGTGCGGTTCCGCATTGACGGCATCCTGCGGGAAGTCGCGCACCTGGCAGTGGAAATCCACCCGGCACTCGTGGCGCGCATCAAGATTCTTGCGGGCATGCAGATTGACGAGCATGCCAAAGCGCAGGACGGCAGATTCAAGTACAAGCACGGCGCCGAAGTGTTCGATATCCGCGTGGCGATTATGCCGACGTTCTACGGCGAGAAAGTTACTATGCGCTTGCTTCTTGCCGGACTCAAGCCGCTTTCGTTCGCGGATCTGGGTATGACGCAGGAACAGACCAAGGTGGTGGAGCGCAACATCAAAAAAACATTCGGCATGATTCTCTCCACCGGCCCGACGAGCTCCGGAAAAACAACGACTCAGTATTCCATTTTGTCGTCTTTGAACAGGCCCGAAGTGAATATCGTGACGATCGAAGACCCGATCGAATACGAATTGCGCTACGTGAACCAGACGCAGGTGAACGTCAAAGCGGGCATCACGTTCGCCGACGGCCTGCGCGCATTCCTGCGCCACGACCCCAACATCATCATGGTTGGTGAAATTCGCGATGGTGAGACCGCGGAAATCGCCACGAACGCTGCGCTTACCGGCCACCTCGTGCTCTCCACGCTGCACACGAACGACGCGCCGACGGCGATTCCGCGCTTGATCGAAATGGGCGTTCCTGCGTTTTTGGTGTCCGCAACGCTCAATCTCGTGATGGCGCAGCGCCTGGTGCAGAAAATATGCACTGACTGCATTGAATCGTATGCGCCCGACCCTTCTCTGGGGACCGCGATTGTGGATCAGCTTCGGGTATTGGCGCCGGACAAAGCGGATTCCTTCAAAATGCCGCCTTCATTGTTCCGCGGCAAAGGATGCAAGACGTGCAATTGGCGCGGGTATCGCGGTCGGCTTGCGATTTTCGAGATTCTCGACGTTGATTCCGATATGCGCGCGCTCATCGCGAACAAGGCGTTCACGCTCGAAGCGTTCCGGAAGCTCGCGAGCTCCAAAGGCATCAAGACCATGTTTGAGGATGGCATTGAGAAGGCGATCCTCGGGCTTACGACCGTGGAAGAAGTGCTTCGCGTGATCCGGGAATAATCACGAATAACGAATCGATACGAATATACGAATAGAGATGTGAAACAGCGAATATTACGAAGAGCTGATATTGTGTATCCTGACTTGAGCTATCGGATAGTCGGCGCTGCATTTGATGTCTATAATGAATTGGGGCCAGGTCATAGTGAAGCATATTACCAGAAAGCGTTGGCACAAGCACTACGGAAAAATAAGTTACGATTTGAAGAACAAGTTTATTTTCCATTGAAATATGACGATGTCCTGATTGGTAAAAAATTCCTCGATTTTTTAGTAGAAGATAAAGTAGTTGTTGAAATTAAAAAAGGAAATCGATTCTCAAAGTCGAATATCGATCAAGTGCTGGAATATATACGGTTGAACGATTTTCTCTTGGGTATTCTCGTGAATTTTGGGACAGATGTTGTTTCTTTCAAAAGGCTGGTGAATATAACGAAATGAAATTCGTATATTCGTAAAAAATTCGTTATTCGTTGTCATGCAATTCCATTACGTCGCATCGGATCAGAACGGGAAAATCAAAGAAGGGGATACGGACGGCAAGACGCTCGAGGACGTAATCGCGTTTATTTTCCAGCAGGGCTGGAAGCCGATCAGCGTCAAGCCGATCCAGGAAATCCTGAAAGTGAGCCAGATTTCCTTTTTCGATCACGTCACTCTGCAGGACAAAATTTTCCTGTTCAAATATCTTGCGCTCATGCTCAAGGTCGGTACGGACTTGTTCAAGGCGATCGACGTGCTTCTGGAAGACATGGACAAGCCGCTCATGCGCAGTTTTCTTCTGGAAATCCGCGGAAATCTGGAACGCGGCAATGAATTTTACCTATCGTTCAAAAATCATCCCGATTTGTTTTCGCCGATCGTCGTGAGTTTGATCAAGGCAGCCGAAGGTTCGGGGAACTTGGAGCAGACACTGGAAGAAATTTCGTTCACCTATTCCCAGGAAGCGGAGGTGACGAATAAAATCCGCGCGGCGCTCATTTATCCTGCGCTTCTGCTCACGGTTGCATCCTTGATCGTGCTTATGCTCGTGACGTTCGTGATTCCGAAAATTTCCACGATTTTTGAGGGCAGCGGCGCGAAGATTCCGACATTCAGCTTGATTATCATCACGTTCGGCAAGTTTATGAACCAGAATCTCGCATGGGTGTTGCCGCTTCTCGTGGGAGGCATTGCGGGATTGATTATCTTTTTTACAAAAGTCCAGGCAGGCAGAAAGCTTCTGTCCGATATTGCGCGCAGGACTCCGTTAGTGAAAGACTTGATTCAAAAGCTCGCGCTTCGCCGGTTTGCCACGACATTCGGCAGCCTGCTTCGGGCCGGCATTCCGTTCGTCCAAGCTCTGGAAACGACGTCCGAGGCGGTGGGCGAGGAGCAGTTCCGCACCGCGATCTTGCGCATCGCGCAGGAGAGCATCGCGAAAGGCGTGTCCGTGAGCGACGCGTTTCGCAAAGAAACCGTGTTTCCGAAAGTGGTCATTAACCTCATTAGCATCGGCGAAAAAGCCGGGCACGTGGAAGAAATCCTGAAAACGCTTGCGCAATTCTATGAAGACGAAATCGATAACTCGCTCAAGACGCTCGTGTCGGTATTCGAGCCGATTATGCTGCTCGTCATCGGACTGGTGGTTGCCGGCATCGCATTTTCGGTCATTGTGCCGATTTACCAGCTCGTGTCGCAGTACTCGTAGTATGAAATTTTCAATTTTCAATTTTTCCGTCACAAGCGGATCTGCTCAAGGCAGACAATTTTCAAAAGCATTTACGCTGCTGGAAATGCTGCTCGTGACTGCGATGCTTGCGATTTTGGCAGGTATCGGCGTATTCGAATACGCGTCGTCGTATCGACAGTCATTGATAAAAAACACCGGCGATTCCGCGGTTGCGCTGTTGCGTCTTGCGCAGCAAAAAGCTGTTGCGCAGGAATCCGGATTTGCCTGGGGCGTGTATGTCGATAATACGGATCCGCTGCGACCGTATCTGAATATGTACAGCGGCGATTCGTATTCTCTTGGCGCTGCTACGGAACGTTTCCAGGTTCCCGGCCAGGTTTCCGTGCAATCGCCTGCGAACGGCACGGCGCGCGATATCAATTTCCAGAAATTTTCCGGCGTGCCAAACGCCTCGACGACAATCGTATTCGGACTTCGCGGCTCGAGCCAGACGAAAACCATTACGCTCACCGAGCAAGGGGGGATATCGAGCAACTGAAATCAATTTTCAAGTAGAAATTTTCAATTATCAAAACCCATGTTCGAGAGAGTAAGATTGTTTGTTAAATTGTCCGCCCGAGGCGGATCCGCCTGTGGCGGGAAAATTGCAAATTGTAAATTTGTTTTGGGCCAGTCCTTGTTGGAGCTTCTCATCGGCATTGCGGTTGCCGGCGGGGTGCTCACGGCAATCGCAGCCATGGTATTCGTGTCCCTGAGCGGTTCCAAGCTTTCGCGCGAGCGTTCGGTTGCGCAAACGCTCATCAACGATATGTATGCGTCCGTGCAGAGCATCGCGCAGAACGACTGGCACATGCTTTGGTCTTCGTCGGGCGGCGTCGCATACTGGCCGTTGGATGACGGCGCGGGAACGTCAACGAGCACGAATGCAATCGGCATCGACGAAGTGGGCGGCAACAATATGACGCTTTCACTGGGTTCGACCGGCAATACATCGCTTGCGAGCGCGTGGCAGTCTGGTGCTGCGTGCAAAGCCGGCTCGTGCATCAGTTTTGAC
>DAIDAW010000021.1 GCA_027310425.1 bacterium
TCGATACCCAGCGCATTACATCGGCGATTCAGCGATGTTTGAACGATTCGAGCCGCACCCCCAACATTCCGGCTGAAGAATTGACGAACCAGGTGGTGAATATCGTATCGGCGAAATATATCCAGCCGACGGTGGAACAGGTGCAGGATATCGTGGAAATGGTTTTGCAGGCCGCGGGCGAGTATGAAGCGGCAAAACATTATATTCTCTATCGCGCAGAACATGCGAAACTGCGGACCGAACGCCCGATTCCGGAAACCGTGCGGCTTGCATTCGCAGAATCGGATGAATATTTCCCCAGCCCGTTGCAAAAGTTTCAATTTTACGATAAATATTCGCGCTTCAATTACGAATTGGGGCGCCGCGAAACATGGAAAGAAACCGTAAAGCGTTCTGTTGATTTTCTCAAGGAGTTGTCAGAAGAACGCCTGTCCGCGGAACTGTATCAGCGTTTGTTTGATGCGATTGTGCATATGCGCGTTATGCCTTCGATGCGGCTTTTGGCAATGGCGGGACCTGCTGCGCGCAGGAATAACATTTCCATTTATAATTGTTCCTACGTGCCGGTCGATTCGATTGATTCGTATACTGAAGCTCTTACCATCGCGATGGCAGGATGCGGCGTCGGATTTTCGGTTGAACGCAAATACGTCGAGAATCTTCCGCGCATCCGCCGTCAGACCGGAGAAAAGCCGCGCGAGTTCACGATTGCCGATTCATCCGAAGGGTGGGCGGAAGCGCTTCGCACGGGTTTGGAAACATGGTTCGCGGGCAAAGACGTTGTATTTGATTTTTCTCTCGTGCGCCCGGCAGGCATGCCGCTTCGCACGAAGGGTGGGCGCGCGTCGGGGCCCGAACCGCTCCGCAAGATGTTGGAATTCGCGCGCAATAAAGTTCTCTCTCGTCAGGGAAGTTTTCTCCGCGCTTTGGATGCGCACGACATTATGTGCGCAGTAGGAGATGCGGTGGTGTCCGGCGGTGTGCGCAGAACCGCGATGATTTCACTCTTCGATTTCGACGACGCGGAAATGCGCACATGCAAATCTGGCACCAATATTATCGGTAACGAGCAGCGATGGAACGCGAACAACTCTATGGTGCTGCCGGATCGGGAGTTGACGCAGGCGGAAATGGCTCAATGTTTCCTTGATATTGACGCGTCGGGAAGGGGGGAGCCGGGATTTTTCTCGCGCCGCGCAGCCCAGCAGACGGTTCCGAGTCGTAGGGCACAGGCTGATTTCGGCACCAATCCGTGCGGGGAAATCATTTTGCGGCCATACGAATTCTGCAATCTTTCGATTGCGGTGCTTCGCCAGGATGATACCCGCGAAACGCTGCGCGAAAAAGTCGAGCTTGCCACGATCATCGGCACGATTCAGTCTATGGCAACGCATTTTCCCGGTTTGCGGCCCCAGTGGGAGGAAAACTGCAAACAGGAACGCTTGTTGGGCGTTGATCTGAACGGACAGATGGATTGTCCGGCTGTGCGCGATGAAGCGCTTATGCGGGAATTGCGCGAATACGCGGTGGAAACGAACAAAAAATATGCGGCGTTGTTGGGCATTGCGCAGTCGGCGGCAGTCACGTGCGTGAAGCCGTCAGGAAATTCTTCGCAACTCCTCGATTGTTCATCGGGCGTGCACCCGCGCTGGGCGCATTATTACGTCCGCAATGTGCGAGTCGGTACGCATACGCCGATGTTCAAAGTGCTGCGCGATGCAGGCGTTCCTATGGATGCGGAAAATGGACAGAAGGCGGAAACGGCAATTACATGGGTCGCGCATTTTCCGGTCAAATCGCCTGAAGGCGCGATCGTCCGCAAAGATGCGTCTGCGATCGATCAGTGCGGATACTGGCTGAAAGTCAAGACGTCGTGGACTGAACATAATCCGAGCGTGACGATTACATATCTGCCGGATGAAGTTCTGGATATTGCGAAATGGGCATGGGAGCACCAGGATAAACTCGGCGGCATGACGTTTCTTCCTTCGTTCGACGCGCAGTACGACCAGATGCCGTATGTGGAAATTACTCAAGAGCAGTACGAAAAGCTTGCGGCGGAGTTCCCTGCGATCGATTTTTCCAAGATTTACCGCTACGAAGAAGAAGACTTGACTACTGCGGCGCAGGAACTTGCGTGTTTCGCCGGCGCGTGCGAACTGCAGCTTTAAGGAAAAGAGCGTCTGGTTCCGAAACGTTTCGTGGGAAAACGGTGTTTTGCTTTTGTGCGATTCGCATGCTACACTGTTTTTCATATCGAAATTAGACGAGAATACTCTTTGTATGACTGACACGTTATCTGTCCAGGTGCGCACGGTTTTCGGGAAAAAAACCGTTCCGTTGCGTTCACACGGCATCATTCCTGCGGTTTTGTACGGACCAGATTTGAAACGGGCGATTTCACTCTCAGTTGACGCGGCGGATTTTCAGAAGATATTTGCCGTTGCCCGCCATACGACGCCGATTACGCTCGCAATTCAGGATGAGACAGGAACTGAAAAACGCAAAGCGCTTATCAGCGCGGTTGCGACTGATCCGGTGCGTGGCGCGATTCAACACATCGATTTTTATCAATTCAGCGCAACCAAAAAGATTAAAATCAATGTTCCGGTTGTGCTTGTCGGCGAAGCGCCTGCGCAAAAGCTTGGCGCGCTCATTATGAAAAACGTAGAGGCGGTCGAAATCGAATGCTCTCCATTGCACATCCCTGAACATATCGCGGTTGACGTGTCTGGCCTGACGGATTTCGATCAGACCATCTATGCGCACGATCTTGCGCTTCCGGACGGAGTTCATGCGCATATCGACGGAGAGTTGCCAATCGTGTCTGTGGTAGCTCCGCTTTCTGAGGCGGAACTCGCTGCCATGGAAGCAAAAGCAACGGAACCGCTTCAGGAGCCGGAACTGGCCGGCAAAAAACCGGCAGAGAAAGAGGTTGAAACGGGAGAGGCGACGGAAGGCAAACAGGAAAAAGTGGAGAAGTAGCGGGAATATAACAACGTTTTCCTCATGGAAACAATTGAGGATATTCAGCGGAGGGTGCGTCCGGTGCACGCGGGTTATGCCAAGCGTTCGTATCGCGCTGGCGGAGTGCGTGAAAAAAGTCGGGGCGCGTATGTGCTCGCGCGCATAGGATGGCAGTGCGCGCGTTTGGGAGTGACAGGGATGCTCGTTTTCGTGTTTCTCGTCGGTTCTCTGGGATATGCGAATGCGCCGACGATGTTCGGCGCGGCGGTTTTATTCGCAGATGCGCTTCAGGATCGGGCCGAACTTGAGGCGCAGCTGCAACAGGTCGAAGATCAAATCGACGCATACGAGAAAAACATTTCCGATATTCAGGGCCAGAAGAAGACGCTTGCTAACGAAATCAAACTTCTGGATGCGCAAACAAGTCGCCTGAATCTCCAGATCAAGGCGCTCGATTTGCAGATCAAGCGGCTCGATACGCAGATCACGGACGTGGGAATCGGCATCAAGGATTCAGAAACGAAAATCCAGGGATCGCGTGCGATCCTTGCGCAGTCGCTCAATGCTTTATATGAGATTGACCAAACATCGCTTCTTGAAATATTGCTTGCGAACGATAATCTGTCAGGATTTTTCAATGAGATGAATGCGCAGACATCGATTCAGGAGCAGGCACGCGGCGGTTTGGACCAGATTAAAATTCTCAAGACTAATCTCGAGACGCAGCAGGATGATTTGATTGCGCGGCGCGAAGATCAGCAGTCTTTGCGCGCGCTCCAACAGGAGCAAAAACAGGAATTGGCGCAAAAACGCCAGGAAAAGAATAAGCTTCTGGCAGAAACGAACGGCAAGGAGTCGTCCTATCAAAAGCTTCTTCAGCAGTCGAAACAAACGGCTGCGCAGATCCGTTCGCGGCTGTATCAACTGCTTGGCGGCGGCGAAATCAAATTCCAGGATGCGCTTCAGTACGCTTCGTTTGCTTCACAGAAATCGGGCGTGCGCACTGCGCTTATCCTGGCGGTGCTGGATAAAGAATCGGCGTTGGGGAAAAATGTCGGGAAGTGTTCGTGGCAGACCGCGATGAGTCCGACTCGGGATAAACCTGCATTTATTGAAATTACTAAACAGCTCGGATTGAACCCCGATTCCATGCCGGTATCGTGCCCGATTTTGAGCGACGGATCATACGGCGGCGCCATGGGTCTCGCGCAGTTTATCCCTTCGACGTGGCTTCTCTATAAGGATCGAATACAGAAAATCACGGGATCGTACCCGTCGCCATGGAATCCGCGCGACGCATTTTTGGCAACCGCGTTGTATCTTGCCGATGCGGGCGCGACGAATCAGGCATTCAGCGCGGAACGCATTGCGGCGGCGAAATATTATGCCGGTTCGCGCTGGCGCTATTATCTGTATTCATATGGGAGCACCGTGATGGACCGCGCGAGCTATTACAGCAATCAAATCGCGCTGCTTCAGCAGGCAAGCTCATAGGATTATGCGCTTTCAGCACGGCACAGTAACAGTATCTTGTATTCTTCCTGCATATAATGAAGCCGAGCGCATCGGCGTAGTGCTCGCCGTGTGTGCTGCACATCCGCTCATAGACGAAGTAGTGGTCGTGGATGACGGTTCAAGCGACGGAACCAGTGCCGTCGTGCGCGCGTTTCCGACGGTACGGCTTGTTATGCATCCGCGCAACGCGGGGAAAACGGCGGCGGTTTTGTCCGGCATCCAGGCGAGTTCCGGGAAATTCATCGTGCTTCTTGATGCTGATTTGGCAGGATTGGCCCCTGACGATATCACGCGTTTAATAGAGCCGGTGGTGCGCGGCGAAGCTGATATATGCTTGAGCTTGCGCGGCAATACCATGGCGCATTGGAAACTGCTTGGAATAGATTTCATCACCGGAGAACGCGTATTCCCTCGCACTCTCATTCAAGAGCATATTTCCGAACTTGCGCGCGCTCCCGGATTTACGCTGGAACCTTTGCTTAACGCCTATATCATTGAGCAGCAGCGGAGAGTGAAAATCGTGTCCTGGCCTAACGTGGAAAGCCCGTATAAATATAAAAAATACGGCATTGCGCAGGGGATGCAAGGCGATGCCCATCTGGTGTCTGATATATTTTCTGTATTGCCTCTTCACGAAATGCTGTTGCAAATATGGAAATTGCTTAAATTGCGGGTTTAGCGCGCGCTTGAATAATAGGGTTTTTATGCTATACTGGTTTTCGGAGGAGCCGGTTGATCGCCCAG
Source organism: bacterium (assembly GCA_027310425.1). Lineage (GTDB taxonomy): Bacteria > Patescibacteriota > Minisyncoccia > UBA6257 > Brennerbacteraceae > JAKALE01. The sequence goes on from DAIDAW010000021.1 coordinate 5,227, forward strand.
TCCTTTAGGCTCGTTGAATGAAAATGACGCGAAAATTCCGCTTTTGAGAGAAAAAGGAAGATAGCCATTGTGTTCGACGCGCATAAAGGGCTGGGAGGAAAGTCCGGATACTTTTCCCGGCGCATAGCCGGGAGTAACGCAGCGGGTAACGCCCGCCTCGAGTGCTTCGCGCTATTCCACGAAGAGCAACGAAATTCGTCGCAATTCGTTTCAACGATTCATTTGATTCGTGGCGTAGCGCGGAGCGCTGGACGAGGTGCGAACAGAGACGCCAAAAGCCTAAAGCTTGCTTCATGCGACGTGTATCATATGGAGCCACTCGAAAGGGTGTTGGCTGCCTTCGGGCAGAGTTCCGACGGTAACGTCGGAGGTGAAACGGCAAAATCCTTGCGGAGTACAAGACCGTGTCTTCCTTGTGTTTCGCGCTACGCGCGGAGCGCGAGGCGGAAGAGTCGCTTGAGCCCGAGAGTAATCGAGGGCCTAGAGTAATGATCAGCTACCCAGCCCTTTGGAGTCGTTGAATAAACGCTTTGTCTTTTTTGGACAAGAGCGTGAGAAACAATCTCAAATTATTTAACGAGTCCAAAGGGTTGGGAAAACAGAATCCGGCTTACGAGCTCCTCTTCGTATTTTAGAAAACAATGAAAAAAGATATTCATCCGACATATTTTCCTGAAGCAAAAATAACCTGCGCATGCGGGCATGTCTTTGTGATGGGAGCAACCAGACCGGAAATGGAGGTTGAAATTTGCTCCCAGTGCCATCCGTTTTATACCGGAAAAGAAAAAATCATCGACACGGCACGGCGTATCGATAAATACCAAACTAAACTGCAGAAAAGTTCCGTATTGCAGGCAAGCGGCGCAGGGAAGAAAACCGCGCGTAGCCGCAAAGTTCAGAAATCGAGCAAACAGGTTTTGCGCGCTTCCGGGACCTCGCCATCGTCGAAGAAACGGACGAGCAAGGGAACTGAGAAAAAATAACTGGCGCATCCCGTTTCTATGCCGCACCGCGCGCGAGGGTGGCAAGGAACGGGATTTTTCTTATGGATGAGGCGTGGGTTCAATTGATGCGCGAATACGAGGATTTGCAAGTCCAACTTGCTAATCCTGCATTTGTAAAGCAGCAGGACGCGTTTATCCAGGCCAACAAGCGTTTCCGCGTCCTTTCCGAATTTGCGCCGATGCTCTTTGCTTTGGAGCGTCTTGAAACGAAAATGAGGGAAACCGCCGCGTTGATCCGCGAGGAAGAGAATTCCGAACTGCGCGCGCTTGCCGGCGATGAATCAGAGTTGTTGCAGCGCGAGATGCGCGTCCTGGAAACGAACGTGCGCGAATCCATTGAACGAAGCACGGCTGGCCCAGGCGAGCACAGTGCGGAGAGCATAAAGAAAATCGTCATGGAAATACGCGCAGGAACCGGGGGAGACGAGGCTGCGCTGTTTGCGCGCGATTTATTCCGCATGTATGGACGGTTTTGCGAAAAAAACGGATGGCAAAGCACGCTTGTTGATGCGAGTGAAGACGAGCTCGGCGGATATAAAGAAGTCGTATTTGAAATAACGGGTAAAGGCGCATACGATGCGCTCCGATTTGAGGCCGGCGTGCATCGCGTACAGCGTATCCCGGAAACCGAGAAAGCGGGAAGAATTCATACGTCGACCGCGACTGTCGCGGTATTTCCTGAAATGGCGCGTAGCAGGGAAATCGCAATTCCGGAGAAAGACTTGGAAATTGAATTCCTGCGGAGCGGCGGAGCAGGGGGGCAAAACGTGAATAAGGTCGAAACGAGCGTGCGCATTAAGCATATTCCAACCGGCATCATGGTAAGGTCGCAATCCGAACGCCACCAGCACCAGAACAAACAGAAAGCCATGGAAATCCTGCAGGCAAAATTGTACGAACTTCAGCAACGCGAGGAAGAATCGAAAATGGCGCAGAACCGCAAGACCCAGGTTGGATCCGGAGAGCGTTCGGAGAAAATCCGCACATACAATGTGCCGCAGGACCGGATTACCGATCATCGCATCGGTGTCTCGTGGAAAAATATCGAACGCATTTTGAACGGAAACCTTGATATTGTGGTACAGGAATTAAACAATCGGATCAATGGAAGCGCGGAACATTGAGAGGCCGGTTTCGTGGCGTGAACGGTTCGGCGCCTTCGAGCGCAGATCGCTTGCGTCAGGAGCGCTTGTGGTGGGCGGTGCGACCATTTTGGGATCGGCGTTGGGTATCCTGAAGAATATTTTGCTGGCGTCGCGATTTGGCGCGAGCGCAGAACTCGATGTGTATTTTGCCGCGTTCAGAATTCCTGATTTTCTCTACAGCGTATTCATATTCAGCACATTATCCGCTTCGTTCTTTCCAGTTTTTTCCCGGGTGCTTGCGGCAGGCAAAGAACAGGCGTGGAAATTGTTGAGCGCTCTCATCGCTTTGTTTTCTTTGTTTTTAGGAATCGGCGCAATCGCGGTGTTTTTATCCAGCGCGCGCCTTGCGGCGCTGCTTGCGCCGGGATTTTCCCCGCCGCAGCTCGACTTATTGTCTTCATTACTTCGCGTGCTCATGCTCCAGCCGATTCTGATGGCGCTTGCGAATCTTTTTGCCGATGCCCTCCAATCATTCAAGCGGTTTTTCATATCAACGCTCGCCCCTGTTTTCTATAACGGAGGAATCATTGTGGGTGTGCTGTGGTTTTCTCAGCGCGTGGGCATTTATGGCGTTGTATGGGGAGTCGTGTTGGGCTCCGGGCTATACGCCCTCATACAGGTTCCCACGCTCAGGGGGATTGGATTCAGGTTCTCGCTGTCATTCAAAGAAATGTGGAACGACGTTAAAGATATGCTTCTGCTTATGATTCCGCGTTCATTCACTCTTGTTGCGAACAACGCAGTTTTATTCTGGGTAACGATGCTGTCATCCCTTTTGCCTATCGGCTCGCTGAGCGTGTATTCTTTGGCTGACTCTTTTCAGGCGTTGCCACAGACGGTGATCGCGCTTTCATTCGTGACTGTCGCGTTTCCTCAGCTTGCGCAGCAATGGATCAAATCGCGTTCCGCGGAAGAGCACCGAGAAACGGAACGCGCGCGCTTCCTTTCGCTTTTCGACGCCGCAGCGGGCCAGATCATGGCATGGCTTGTGCCGTCCGCACTTCTCTTTGTTGCATTTGCGGATCCGATTGTACGCATTTTTCTGGGGCACGGAAATTTCAATGTCGCTGATCAGCGCGTCGCAATCGCGGCGTTGATGGTATTCGCGCTCGGTATTCCGGCGCAAGGACTTTTAATGCTGCTCATCCGGACGTTTTTCGCAACGGAAGACACCAAGCAACCGTTGTTTGCGACATTGCTGTCACTTTTGATTGTGTTCCCTGCCATGTGGTTGTTTGCGACGCGTTGGGGCGTTGCCGGTCTTATTGCCGGCATCGTGCTCGGAGCGTGGTTTAATTGTTTGTATTTATTGCGTTTGTTCAGGCGGCGGTTCCCGGATGCCAAACTTCGCCGGTTTTCGTACGGCACATCACGCGGGTTCGCCATCGGCGTCATTAGTGCAGTAATCGGCGCAGCGGCGTATTTCGGCACCCAGATTGTGATTCCCGGGAGCGCTTTCGGAGCGGTGTTCGCGCGCGCGGCATTTGCCGGCGCCGTTTCGCTGTTGACGCTAGGAGTATGCGTGTTTGTATATAAAATCATCGATCTTTCGAAATTCCTGGAACGCGCAGAATCATCGGATTCGCGCGCTTCGGATTTTGAAGCATGATGCCTATGGAATTGTCACGTATTCGCAATTTTGTCATCATCGCGCATGTCGATCATGGAAAATCTACGCTCGCGGATCGATTTTTGGAATTGACACGGACCGTGGATAAGCGAATATTCCAAAACCAGTTTTTAGACCAAATGGATTTGGAGCGGGAGCGAGGCATTACCATCAAAATGCAGCCTGTGCGCATGGCGTATCGTTTTCCGCGCACTGCGCATCATACATCGCAGCCGGGAAAAGGCAGTCCGCAGCCTGCAATGCGCGATGCGCCAGATCTGGAATATACTTTGAATTTGATCGATACCCCGGGGCACGTTGATTTTTCTTACGAAGTTTCACGGTCGTTGGCCGCGGTGGAGGGCGCGATTCTTCTCGTTGACGTGACGCAGGGAATTCAGGCGCAGACGCTTGCGAATCTGCATTTGGCGCAGCAGCAGGGATTATGCGTGATCGGCGCGGTCAACAAAATCGACCTGCCGCATGCTTCCGAATCCGTTGCGGAGATCCGCGCGCAGCTGGCGAAACTTGTTGGGCAGCAGGAAGACGATATTCTTCTTGTCTCCGGAAAGACGGGGCAAGGAGCAGAAGAACTTCTCGATGCGGTTATTGAGCGTATTCCGCCACCCGACGGGAATCCTGCGGGAATATTCCGCGCGCTGGTATTCGATTCGATCTACGATGCGTATAAAGGCGCAATTGCGTTCGTGCGCGTCATTGATGGATCTCTTGAAAAAAACGCAACAGTCCGGGCTCTTGCCGCAGGCGTGCAGGCAACCGCGATCGAAGTCGGCGGATTCAAACCGCAACTTACGCCGCGCGCCCGTCTGGAAGCAGGAGAAATCGGTTATATCGCGACCGGTTTGAAAAATCCCGATTCTATCCGGGTAGGAGACACGATAACGATCGTGCAATCCGGCGCGCGCGAAGACGCGATTGTGGCGTTGCCTGGATACCGCGAACCGCAGCCCGTCGTTTTCGTAAGCATGTATCCAACGATGGCAGATGATATTGATACGCTTTCCGATGCGCTTCATAAATTGCGCCTGAACGATGCATCGCTTCATTTTACGCACGAACGCCAGGAGATGCTTGGCCAGGGATTCCGTATCGGATGTCTGGGTACGCTTCATTTGGAGATTATCAAAGAACGGTTGCTGCGCGAATACGGGCTTGAGCCAATCCTCACTGCGCCGTCCGTGAAATACGAAGTCGTGACGAAAGCGGGTGCTGTGATCGAAGTGTTTACGCCTTCTGACCTTCCGCCGACAGAACAGATTCAGGAAATCCGTGAACCCTGGGTCAAGGGGGAAATTATCGCGCCCGCGCGCTATGTCGGCGCGCTCATGGGTATTATTCAGGCATACCGGGGTATCGCTGGCACGGTAGATACGGTTTCTTCGCAGGCGCTTCTTGCACATTTTGAAATGCCGCTTGCCGATATTATCATTGATTTCTATGACGCCATCAAAAGCGCAACGCAGGGATATGCGTCGCTGAGTTATGATGTTGCGCGCTGGCAGAAAGGCGACGTGGTAAAACTCGATATCCTCGTGCACGGCGAAAAAGTCGATGCATTTTCCCGCATTGTGCCGCGGAGCAAAGCGCGCGCCATCGGTTTGGCGACCATCGAGCGGCTGAAGGAATTGTTGCCGCGCGAAGTATTCGCCGTGGCGGTGCAAGCGGCGATCGGATCGGATATTGTCGCGCGCGTTACGATTCCGGCAATGCGCAAGGAACTGGGTAATTTCGGGAAAAACGGCGGCGATCGCACGCGCAAAATGAAACTTTGGCAGAATCAGAAAAAAGGCAAGAAGCGCGCGGCGCTTTTGGGGACTGTTGACGTGCCCGCGTCGGTATTTTTCGAAGTCTTTAAGATGACAAAGAATCAGTGATCGCGTATACTGGTTCGTATGGACAGAAAAGAGCAATTGCGTACGGTTGTGTGGGGCATTGCGGCTGTTTTTGTTTTCTATACTGCACTTATCGCATGGATGCGCCGTAATGAACTTGTGCGCCAGCTTGCGTATTTGAGACAGCAGGATCGGGCGCTTTCCGAAGACAATAAAACGCTCGAGGATTTTTCACGCCTCATCGGATTTGACGCAGTGAAGGAAATGGAAGTGAAACAGCGCTTGAATTACGCAAAACAAGGCGAGACACTCGTTGTGTTCGTGTCGCCGAGCCCAACGCCCGAGGCGACCACTTCGAACTGGTGGGATCCGTTGCTCCGCTGGTTCAAAAAATAATAGTTTCGCGGGTATGGTTTAGTGGCAGAATGCGACCTTCCCAAGGTCGAGACACGGGTCCGATTCCCGTTACCCGCTCAGCATAAATATATGATCGATCTTGAAGCGCTGAAAACATTTTTGAAAAATTCCGCGAGCCACACGTACGCGGGCGACGGCAAGGAAATTACGCCGCAGCGCCCAGGGTTTATCGAACTCGAATATCAAGATGGCGACTAGTATATGCGCGACAGCTATGTCGGCCATTTTCAGGCGCCGGGCATGACCGCAGTATATTTTCAGAATAGGCCGGTGTGGACCTGTGCATACAGTGGCAAGACGATAGAAAAATTTTATCCCCAAACAAAAGAGATATTCGGATTTCTGAAAAAAGCGTTATTGCGTAAAGA
>DAIDAW010000022.1 GCA_027310425.1 bacterium
ACCCGATGCCTGCCGTGGGCGGCATGCCATATTCCAATGCCTCAACGTAATCAGCGTCATAGCGCTGCGCTTCCTCGTCGCCTGCTTTCCTCATTTTTTCCTGATTCAAAAATTGCTCTTTCTGGTAGTCGGGATCCGTAATCTCCGCCCATGCATTGCACAATTCGTTCAGTCCCGCGATCACGAGCTGGAACCGCAATGCCCTGCCGTTGTTTGATTTTGACAGCGGCGATAATTCAATCGGGTGGTCGATCAGGAATGTCGGTTGCGTGAGCGTGGGATATATGAGTTTTTTGACAATACTGTCCACAATTTTGTATTTCGGCTCGTTAAACCCGAGCTGCACGCCTTTCGCTTTCGCCACCTGTTCGAGCTGCTCGCGCCCTGCGGAATAATCCAGGCCAACGGCTTGGAGAAGCGCAGCATCGTAAGTCAGGCGCGGATACGGACCCGCGAGATTGTACGTCAGGCCGGCGTATTCGTATACCTTCGGTTTCTTGATGAAGGATTTGAATAGGAAGGAAAACAGGTCTTCGGTGAATTGCATAAGGCCGTCGCGATCCTGATACGCCCAGTACAATTCCAGCACCGTGAACTCGGGATTGTGCTCGCGGTCCACGCCTTCGTTGCGGAAATTTTTTCCGATTTCGAAAACTTTGTCGAATCCGCCCACGGTCAGGCGTTTCAAAAACAGCTCCGGCGCCACGCGCAGGTACATTTCAATGCCCAATGCGTTATGGTATGTTTTGAACGGCCGCGCGCTCGCGCCGCCATGAATGGACTGCAAAATCGGAGTTTCGACTTCGACGAAATCCATTGCGTACAGATATTCGCGCAATGACCGGATGATGGCAAACCGCTTTTGGAACCGCTCAAAGACTTCGGGGTTTGCCTGCAAATCCACGTAGCGTTTGCGCGAACGCTCTTCCTCGTCATGAAGCCCGGACCATTCAACCGGAACGGGCCGCAGCGTTTTGGTCAGGATGCCGTATTTTTTCACCTCGAGCGTCTGTTCTCCTTTCGCGGTCACAAACAGCGATCCGGTTGCCCACACGAAATCCCCGACGTCTAAATGCTGCAAAAACTCGAATTCGTTCTTGAGCGTATCTTTTTTGAAAAGAATCTGGAATCTGCCTGTTCCGTCTTTCACGTCGCCGAATACCGCGCCGCCGTGGAATCGCAAATTCGTAAGCCTGCCGCTGATGCTGATCGCTTTTTTGCCTTTCGAGAGTTTCGCGAATTGTTCGATGAGCTGCGCTATTTCGTGCGTGCGCACTGATTTTTCCGGATACGGATCAACGCCCACCTGCCGGAGCGTCTGTAATTTTTCTCTGCGAATGCGCAAAATGTCGTCGTAGGTGCTCATACCAATGAAAGAAAATAGAGATTAGAGAATAGAATACGGGGTTGCTATCTTTTTATAGTATCATATGTGGCATGTATGCGAAACGCCGATGCAAGCGGCGTGAATTCTATTCGCTCTTTTCTATTCCTCCGATTCTCAAACTTCATTTCACGCCCGCTGAAATCCTGACAATCTTGTATTTGATTTCCTTGCCAAGAAGGTTTTTCATGACGAATTCGTCGCCGATAGATTTGCCCAGCAGGTTTTTCCCGAGCGGCGACTGGTTTGAAATATATCCTTTTGACGGATCGGATTCTTCCGGCCCTACGATCGTATACGCGGATGATTTAAGTCCTTGTTTCACCTCGACGCGGGATCCGATGACAACCGTCGAATAATGATCGCGCCCTTTGATGACCGCTGCCCGCTTCATCAAGTCCTCGAGTTCCATAATCTTGCCTTCGTTGAGCGCTTGCGCCTGTTTTGCCGCATCATATTCGGAATTCTCCGTGAGATCGCCGAAAGCTTTCGCTTCTTTGAGCCGTTCGAGAATTTCGCTTCGTTTTTCCGTTTTGAGTTCCTGGAGCGTTACGCGCAGGCGCTCAAGCGCTTCTGCGGTAACATAATACGGTTCATGTGCCATGTTGAAAAATATTTACGTAATGTTGTATCTTACTAGACAATCACCAGGAGTCAAGCGTTGTATGTGCATAACCGCGGTTCACTGCCCGTTTGGCAAAAGCCGGTTCTGGGAATACCACGCAAGGATTTCGCGCGCCGCGGGCACCGCAGTTGCAGATCCCCCGCCTCCGCTCTCAACCAAAATCAAAAGAGAAATCTTCGGATTTTCGTACGGCATGAATGCAATGAAAAGAGCATTCGTATTTACGAGGCTGGCGCTTGTCTGCACGCTTCCGGTTTTTCCCGCGACCGCGAACGGCAAATCAGCCATACTGCGCGCCGAGCCGTTCGTGACCGTCAAGCGCATGCCTTGGCGCACAATGTCGAACGCGCCGGAAGATGCCGCAAACGTTCCGAGCGCCTGCGGATTCGTCTTGCGCACGGTCAGGCGCGTGAGCGGATCGGTGATCAAAGAAACGAGATACGGCTTCCAGACCGTGCCGCCGTTCGCAATTGCCGCATGCGTAAGCGCAAGATTGATCGGCGTGGTCAGTACGTATCCCTGGCCGATGGAATAGTTGTAGGTGTCGCCGACGCGCCAAATGTCGTTGCGGTTTTGCTCTTTCCATTGCGCGGTCGGCAAAAATCCCTGGTTTTCGCCGCCAAGGTCAATGCCGGTTTTTTCTCCCCAGAAGAATTTCTTCAAATACGCCGTGATGCGCTCCACGCCCAAGCCCTTGATCGAACCGTAGCCGCCGCCGATGGTGTAAAAATACACGTCGGACGAATTCCCGATCGCTTCTTTCATATTCACGAACCCCTGAGGTTTCCAGTCGCGATAAATGAACGGCCGGCTTGGGTCGTACGGATTGGGTACGGAAATGTAGCCGAGCGACGCATCAACTTTTTGTTCCGGATCAATGATATTTTCATCAAGTGCAGCCAGCGCAATGAACGGCTTGATGGTTGAGCCCGGACTGTACAACCCCGTGATGGCGCGATTGAAAAACGGCTTTTGGTTCGATTGGATGAGCGCGTCGTATTGTTTCTGCGTCAAACCTGCGCTCATCGCTTCGGAATCGAAGCCGGGCACGGATGCAAGCGCGAGTACGCTGCCGTTTGCAGGATCCAGAGCAATGCCTACGGCGCCTCCTCCATATTTCTTCGTGAGCGGCAAAAGCGTATCGTAGATTTTTTTCTGCAACGCGGCATCGATCGTCAGCTGCACCGTATCCCCCTGTTCCGAATACTGCGTTTGCTGGTCCGCGACCACATTCTGCTGCGCGTTGATTTGATAGAGCAATTCGCCGGTTTTGCCGCGCAATGCCTCATCGTATTGCGCCTCAATGCCGGTTTTGCCGGTCATTGAATTTTCGGTAATCGTTTTGCCTGTCGCCTGCCCATCGCTTGCGCGGGAACCAACATATCCCACGACATGACTCAAAGCTTCGCCGTATGGGTACACGCGTTCGTATTTTCCGATCAATTTCATGCCCGGAAATTCAGCTTCGCGAGCACGGAATACGAGCGCCTGATCCGTATTGATTGCGCGGAGCGCAACTATGCCGTTCGTGCGCGTCGCCTGTTCAATTTGCCGCGCAATTTCATCGGAATTTGTCCCCATGGTGGCTGCAAAGAGTTTTGCTTCCTGGCCGCGCGCGTCTTTTTCTTTCGGCAATTCTTCGGAAACCAAAACAATATCGTAGACCGCTTTATTGTCCGCGAGCACCTCGCCGTAGCGATCGGTAATGATGCCGCGCGGCGCCTGCAAGAGAACGCTCCGGAGACTATTTTCGCTTGCCTGGCGGGAAAAATATTCCTGTTTGGTTGATTGGTTGTACAGCACGATTCCAAGCATTCCTACAAAAAAAAGAATCATTCCTCCGAATGACACGGCGATGTACAGTTTGTTCAGCGGCGACTCAAGACGCGCCGGACCAAAAGGATTGCGGTTTGCCATCGAATCGAGAAGCACTTCTTCAGGATGTATTTCGTGGCGCGGCCGCCGGATAGAATACGAACGCATAGAAAATATCAATTGAGCGGATTACGCACAATCACGACGGATTTCACTTCGCTCAAAGAAAACAGCGGATCAACGAGCGCCTTTTGCGTCGCGGCATCCGAAGCCGCTTGCATTGAACGCAAGGTTCCCAGCAACAATCCTTTCGGAAATATGCCATCCTGGCCGGACGTGCGCACCAAGGCGCCCTCGCGCGCCGATGCTGCGGCCGGAATATATGAAAGCGCGAACGCGCCTTGATCGAATGAGAATAATCCGTTTACCTGTCCGGCAATCGATGCCGCGATTTTCAAATCAGAATCGAAAACCGTTTGAACGACGCTGGTTGTTTCGCGAACGATCTGTACGCGCCCGACCAGGATATCGTCCGGAATCAGAACCAAATCCCCTTTCTGAATATTCTGATTCGATCCCCCTTCGATAACGAATTGCGCGCCGCCGGATCCGAACGAAAACCCAAGCACGGATGCGCTGCGTGCGATAATCGTTCCGCGCATCGTCTGCCCCGCGCGCAAAAATTGGGCATTTTCCGCCGCATCCTGGGAACGCGCAATTTGCTCCGCCAGAAGGCGGTTCTGCTCGCGCACGATTTCATTTTCCGTCTTCAAGGTGCGCAGCTGGCGGAAAAAATCCCCAATCCGTGTAAACGGCCGCATAAGCCAGGAAAACGGCCCCTGCACTGCCGCAAGACCGACATATACGCTTCCGCCATTCCTTGCCGTTCCGGCAAGGGACAGAAATCCCGCGAGCACAAATACGGAGGCGGTCACAACTATCATAGTGCGCAAAGAAATCCTCATATTCAATAGTGATGTGTTATTAACGTGGCGGCTTTTCCAGATCAGTATCCACAAGCACATCGGAAAGCGTATCCAAATCTTCAAGAATAATGCTTGTGCCGCGCACCACCGCCGCAAGCGGATCCTCGGCGACCTTCACCGGCACGCCGGTTTCTTCGGCAAGATGATCCGCGAGAAGGCCGAGCATGCTTCCCCCGCCGGTCATCACGAGGCCGCGGTTCATAAGGTCCGCAACAAGTTCAGGCGGCGTGAGTTCAATGACTTCCTGTACCGCCTGCACGAGCGCGTCAACAGAATCCTTGATGGCTTCCCGCACGTGCTTTTCCTTGATAATAATTTCCTGCGGCAGGCCGGTCACGAGATTCCTTCCCTTGATGAGCATATCCTGGCTCTTGCCGCTGTCCCTCACCGAACCGATGCTGATTTTCACTTCTTCGGCAGTGCGTTCGCCGATTGCCATTTTGAATTCGTCGCGCACGAAATTCACGATATCCTCGTTCAATTTGTCGCCCGCATACCGGATGCTGCGCGAGATCACGATGCCGCCCAGGGAAATGACTGCGATTTCCGCGGTTCCGCCACCAATATCGATGATAAACGCGCCGTTTGCTTCGCTAATCTGCAGTTTCGCGCCGATTGCCGCTGCCATAGGCTCTTCAACCAGATACACCGCGCGCGCGCCTGCGTTTTTTCCTGCCTGCACCACTGCCCTGCGCTCAACTTCAGTTCCGCCCAATGGCACGCCGATGACAACCCGGGGACGATGCGGCAAAAATGGCGACACTTCGGCATGTACCTTATCGAAAAAATACTTGAGCATTTTTTCCGTGACTTCGAAATCCGACACTACGCCATGGCGGAGCGGCCGGGTTGCGACAATATGACCCGGGGTGCGACCAACCATTTTCTTTGCTTCCTTGCCAACAGCGAGAATCTGATTTGTTTTCTGATTGATCGCGACAACTGACGGTTCGTTGATGACAATACCTCGGCCTTTCACGTAGACAAGCGTATTCGCAGTGCCCAAATCAATGCCAATATCCTTGGAAAATAATCCCCACAGAGCATCAGACGGCTTGAACAGCTTCATAGACGTGCTCGATTGTAGCACGTTTTTAAAGGAAAGCAAAAAGATTCGTAAAACAAAATCAGCGGCTGAAGATTCAGCCGCTGACGAATAATAGATTTTTTAACGTTGATTTGAATCGTTGACGGAAAGTATTGAGAAATAAACGAGCTTTATGCGAAAAAAGCAGCTGGCTACCTATGCAACGTTAAGCTTTTTCCTCTTCTCTCAGTTAATATTCATTATCTTTTCCTTAAGCCGATTGCGGCCATTGCTGTTTGAATCGTAGCGGAGGGCGTTCTGAAATACAGGAGTTTTGCAAGCGAAAATCGCTGGCTCTCTATGCAGCGTACAGTTTCGCGAAGCAAAACGACTAGTATTTCGAATGCCCGAAGCGTCAGATGAAAAACAGCAATGGCTGCAAGGACTTACCGCTTCCCCCACTGCGGCGCCTTTAGTACGCCTGCGCGAACAGCCAACGATGCTGTGCGGGTTTGCCGCAATAGATGCAATTCCCTTTCTCCTGTTTCGCATCCAACGGCAGACAGCGCGTGGTTGCTTTTGTTTCCTGTTTGATTTTTTCTTCGCACGCGCGGTCTTCGCACCACATCGCTTTGATAAATCCGCGCGAAGTTTTCATGATATTTTTGAACTCTGCGTAGGAATCAACGCTCTGCGTATGCTCGTCGGTGAATTTTCTGTGCTGCTCGAGCATCGCGGATTGCATATTTTTCAGTTCGGCTTTCAATGAAAGCAACGCATGAGCCAGCGCGATATTCGATTTCGCGCCCGTATCGCGGCGCACACAAGTTATGGCCTGCGCCTGCATTTCTTTCTCGCCGACTTCAATACGCACCGGCACGCCCTTGAGCTCCCATTTATTGAATTTGAACCCTGCAGTTTCAGTATCAGTGTCATCGCAGTATGTTCGGATTCCGCGCAACGACGATGCAACCTTTTTCGCGTACGCGCGCACCGCATCCTTGTTTTCCGTTTTGTAAATCGGCACCACAACCGCCTGTATCGGCGCCATGGCCGGAGGCAACCGCAAGCCGCTGTCGTCTCCGTGCGCCATAATCAAGCCGCCGATCGAGCGCGTGGAAAATCCCCAGCTGTTCTGCCACGGATGAATATGCGTTCCGCTTTGATCGAGCACGGTCCAGTTGAATGCTGCAGCAAAGTTCTGACCGAGATCATGCGAGGTGCATCCTTGCAGCGCCTTGCCGTCCGGCATCATGATTTCGTACGTGAAAGTCTTGGCTGCTCCGGCGAATTTTTCCGATTCGCTCTTGATTCCCGCAATACCGTAGACTGCCATCAAGTCGCGATATGTTTTTTGATACATTTTCAAAGCCCACATCACCATAGCCAGGTTTTCCTTATGCGTTGCGTGCGCGCAATGGCCTTCCTGCCATAAAAACTCGGATGTGCGCATGAACAGATACGTGCGCTTTTCCCATCGCACCACATTGTTCCATTGATTGATAAGCACCGGTAATTCGCGCCACGAATGCACCCATTGCTTGTACATTTCGTACATGATGGTTTCCGACGTCGGGCGCACCACGAGTTTTTCCTTCAACTCTTCGCCGCCGGCATACGTGACAACCGCAACCTGCGGGGAAAAACCTTCCACGTGTTCTTTTTCCTTGTGCAAAAACGATTCAGGAATAAACAACGGAAAATACGCATTCTGCACGCCGCGCTTCTTGATGCGAGCATCCATGAATTTCTGTATCGCTTCCCAAAGCGCATAGCCGTACGGCCGGATCACCATGCACCCTTTCACCGGGCCGTAATCGGCAAGTTCGGATTTCACCACGACATCCGTATACCACTCGCTGATATTCTGCGATTTTTTTGCAATATGCGAAACGCGCTGGGAATCCATACCCCACTATTATAGCAGTTTCCTGATGTCGCCGATGGTGACAAGCACGAGCAGACCGATGAGGAGCGCCATGCCGATCGTATGCACCCAGGATTCGTATTTGTGCGGCACGGGCTTGCGCGTCACCCATTCCCAGAGCACAAACGCGATTCTGCCGCCGTCAAGCGCTGGCAGCGGCAATAAGTTAAAGACTGCCAGATTCAAGGAAATCAATGCGACAAAACTCAAAAAGCTGTCTACACCCATCTGCAAAGCATTGGATGTGTATTTGACAATACCAACTGGACCGGATACTGCGCCGATATTGCCTTTGAATACGATATCGCGCAGCGAAGTTCCTACCAATTTGAAAATTTGCACCGACATCGTGAACGAAGAAACAAGCGCTTGCCAGGCTGCCTGCAAGAACGGATACTTCACGGTTCCGAGGACTCCGAGTTCAATCCCGAGCGGTCCTTGGCCTTGCGGAGGCTCGACGCGCGGCATTGCCTGCAATTCAATCTGTACGCCCTCGCGTTTGATATCAAATACCACAAGAGATCCTGCGAACTGTTTGGTGAAAGATTGCACGTCCTCGACGCGCTTGGGATATAAATCATATTGCTGCGCCTGCATGCGCAGAATCGTATCGCCCGTCTTGAATCCTGCTTGCGCCGCGGGAGAATTCGCGGTCACGCTGAGAACGGCAACGGAAATATCCGTAGCGCGCGCTTCCTGGCCTTCGCTCACCAGCATAACCGTACCTTTCGCAAACAAAAACCATACAACCACAAATCCCAGCAGAAAATTCATCGCAATGCCCGCGATCAGGACATGTAAGCGCCGCGCAGGCTTCTGCGTATAGAATGCACGCTTTTCAAGTTTTCGCGACACGTATGCTGCCTGTTCC
>DAIDAW010000023.1 GCA_027310425.1 bacterium
ATTGGAAACCGTATGTCCCTGCCTCGAATGGTATGCGATTTTAAATAATCCATATTCTAGTATGAGGTATGTTGTATATGGTATATAGGAAAATCAAACTTCCTTGTCGCATACCATAGATAATGTATGTTTACGTTTCTGCCAATTCTATTTCTCCTAACTTCGTATAGACCGCGCCGGTTGATTTGAGCTCACTTTTGAGCACTTCAAGCGAGCGCACTGAGAACTCGTGAGCGCACGCAACATTTTTCCAGGCAATGCGGCTGCCCAATATGGTATTGAACCTTGCAAGCGTGACATGAATCACGTCTTCCCGCTTTTCTTCGGCATCAAGCGGCGCGCCTGCATATGTAAGCGCAGCCCTCACCGACTGTTTCAACCGCGCAAATCCTTGACTCGGTTCGCATACCAGCCAAATCATGCGCGGATTTTTCGCATTCGGACCGAGGATGATTTCCCGCGTACGCAATGAAAATTCTGTATCGTCAACGCGCTCCTGAACCGTACAGATGTAATCAGAAATCTCTTCTCCGTCCCAGCGCTGCGGCGGAAGCACCGTGGCATGCCAATTATCCTCGGGAATCCAGCGTGCGATTTTTGCGCTTTGCTTTATTTTTTCAATACATTCTTGCACATCCTGCTTCAATTCGTACGGAAGCGGGAGTGCGATAAACGCGCGGATCACAGGCATATCTTCCAGTATACTGTCATTGGACAAATAGAGCAAATAGAGGTATAGTTAATAAAATTCTTGTTTTCAAAAGGAGGTAGAATGAAAAAGACAACAAGACCGGTTCCGGCAGTGCCGGACTGGGTCATTCCCGCGGCCTTTGCGGTCGTGGGAATGGTTGTCGGGGTCGCGGCGACCCTGACCAGCCGAGACGCCAGAGTCATCATCTTCGGCGTTCTCGCTTTCGGGGCAGGAGGAATTTTCCTAGGGGTATTCCTCAACTGGATCTCCTCGCCCCGCCCGCCGCAAGAATGATCGCTCTGCCCCGCTTGAAAAAGCGGGGCGATCATTTGTATGGAAGTTTTGGTATAATATGATATGCCTGACGCAGCGACAAAAATCCGGAAACTGGGAAAACCGAAAAAAAACCAGGACATTCTGGATTTCATCGATTGGACAAAGAACCAGCTCGGAGACCAGAATCCGAAGGATTACGGCCTGTATATGAAGCTCTACAAACAATTCGGCAAAACAGCCATACTCAAGGCAGTGACCGCTACCATACGAAAACAAGACCTCAAAAATAAACTTCCGTATTTTATCGCCGTAATATACCGCAGGCGCAAAGAACTCGGCATGCGCAAAGAAAAACGCGCACAACCGATCATCGAAGGCGAACGCGCACAAGCGGCGCGCGCGAAATACGAACGCATGCTCAAAATCCTCAAGAAAAAAACAACGCCGGCATATCAGCAAAGAGGCCGTTCCCGCTCGGCAATGCTCCACGCAGTCGCGAAGCAGGAACGCAGACAAAATGCACAGCGCACGGCGTAAGAGCATAAAAATCCGCGTTTCTCATTCTGATTACATATTCCGCATTTGATTTTTGAATTTTAAATTCCCATGAATCTCAAAATTGTCACCGGCACGAACGAAAAAATCCTGCGCGAACCGGCGCTGCCGGTCGCCGCCATCACGCAGGAAACCCGCACCCTCATCGTGCGTATGCGCGCAATCATGAAAGAACACAACGGCATCGGCCTGGCGGCAAATCAAATCGGAAAAAACATCCGCCTGTTCGTCGCCGAACCCGTATACGGGAAATCGAAAAACGGGAAATTTTACGCGCTCATCAACCCCGAAATCATCGCCCGCTCCGAAACGTTCGATGAAATAGAAGAAGGATGCTTGAGCGTTCCCGGAGTCCAAGGGGTTTCCAAACGAAGCAAAACGGTCACCATGACCGGGCTCGACGAATACGGCAGAAAGGTAAAAATCAAGGCGCGCGGCCTGCTCGCTTGGATTTTCCAGCACGAAATGGACCATCTCAACGGTATTTTATTCGTAGATAACGCGCGCACCATCAAACGCGCGAAAAAAACATAAAAAAATATGGCTTTTGTCTATTTCGGATCAAACACATTCTCCGTTACCGTGCTTGAAGAGCTTGCTACGCACAATCTTGCGCCATCTCTCATCGTTACTGTTCCCGACGCGCCGGTTGGCCGCAAAAAAATCATGACTCCGCCGCCAATCAAAGCAATTGCCGAACAATTCAAAATTCCGCTTATTCAGCCATCGTCGCTTTCTCGCAACCAGGATCTTGCCGCCAGAATTCAAGAGACACAGTCGGCATTCGGCATCGTCGCCGCATACAGCAAATTGATTCCAAACTCCGTCATTAAGCTTTTTCCAAACGGCATCATCAACGTTCATCCGTCGCTCCTGCCTCTCTGGCGCGGTCCAAGCCCGATTGAATCCGCGCTCTTCAATGGAGACGAAAAAACAGGCATCACGGTCATCCAACTAGACGAGGAATTTGACCACGGCCCCATTCTGGCGCAGGAAGAACTTGCAATCAAACCTGACGAATATTTCTTCTCGCTCTACCGGCGCCTGGCAAAACTGGGCGGCGAAATGCTCTGCGGACTCATCCCCGCATGGCTTGCCGGTTCCGTAGTACCGAAACCCCAACGCCACGAACGCGCGACTTTTTCGCGCATGCTCTTCCTCCAGGACGGCAAAATCAATCCCCATCGCGGCGCGCAAGAAACATATAACCAGATCCGCGCGTTCTCGTTTGAACCCGGCTGCTGGATGGAATGCCGCATGAAGACAAACAAATCACTTACGCTGAAAATCCATGCGGCTCGCCCCATTCCGGACGTGCGCCTCACCATGCACACCGCGAGCATCGGCCTTGCGGAAGCAGGGAAAAAACTCGTCCTGTTTTGTACGGACGGCGCGCTGGAATTGGAACGCGTGCAGCCGGAATCGGGAAAGGAAATGAGCGGAAAAGAATTCCTCAATGGGTATCGCTCAAAACTTGCGATTCCCCTTTTGCCCTGACGCACATCACGAATTCTCCTTTGCGCAAGCGCGAGTTGCGCTGAAACGATTCTAAAAGTTCCTGCGAAGTTCCGGCAAGGACCTTTTCGTATACCTTTGATATTTCGCTTACCAACACGATATGATATCGGGGATAACGTTCCGACAGGAATTTGATTGTCTTTTCGATCCGGTGCGGCGCTTCGTACGCGATGAGCCATGAATCCGCGCCCTGCAAGGCATCAAGCATCGCCATCCGGTCTTTTTGTTTATACGGGAAAAAACCAACAAATCGGAAATCAACGATCCGCTCTCCGGTCAATGCAATTGCCGCAGCCAGAGCGTTCGGGCCCGGAATCATTTCAATCGGAACGCCTGCATCGCGCACGGCCGCAATCAGTTCCGGACCGGGATCGGAAATCCCCGGCGTTCCGGCATCAACCACGAACGCGCAGGATTTTCCCCGCATCAATTCCAAAACGGTTCCGATCGCTCGCGCTCTGTTCGCTTCGGTATACGCAACGAGCTGCTTTCCGGAAATGCCAAAATGATTCAGCAGCTTGAGCGTATGCTGGGGACGCTCGCACACGATCACAGGCACTTCGCGCAATATCCGCAGGGCGCGCATGCCGATATCTTCGAGATTTCCGATCGGCGTCGCAACGATATAGAACGTTTTCATATTTCCGCAAAAAGACCAATGCTAAACGCGACTATTCTTTCAAAAAATCAGTCACTTGTTCCCAGAACGTTTTTTGAGGGCGCTCGACCTTGCAAAATGCGCACACATCGCGCTCCTGCTCCAAAATCGCCTTCCTGCCTGCGAATATCGCTTCTTCCATACGGTCGAATTCGGTCGTGGCGATATACGAAACATACGGGCGGATCAAACGGATATTCGGCGCATCGGGGTTGAATTTCATCGTTGATTGCCCGACCAGATTCAGGAGCGCATCGGCGACCCGATACACTTCCCACGGCTTGAATGAAACACCCTGCTCGCCCACAAGATTGAAATCGGAAAACCGGTATCCTACGTCGATCGCCAGAACCGCATCCGCTCCCATTCTGAAACAAAGATCAACCGGCACATTATTGAGCAGACCGCCATCCATCAGATAATCGCTCCCGCGCTTGCGCGGCATAAACACGAACGGAAGGGATGCGCTTGCGCAGATCGCATCGACGAGATCGCCGGAATCAAAATCGATTTCCGTTCCTGTTTTGATCGAAGTGGCGACCGCGCTGAATTTCATCGGCAATGTTTCGATTGCCGCATTTCCCAGATGGCTGCGCAATTCCTTTTCGATTTTTACCATGTCAAACAGGCCGCCCTGTCCGACGTTGCGCGGCACGCTCCGCATCTGAAAAAATGACCGCCACGGCCTTTTCCTGAAAACTTCGATAAGCGAATCCAGATTTCCCGTTGCCGCATACCATCCGCCGACAAGCGCCCCCATGCTCGTTCCGGCAACGCAAAAAATCGGGATATGCAGCCGCTCCAATTCCTGAATCACGCCGATGTGGGCGAATCCGCGCGCGCCGCCGCCGCCCAACGCAAGCCCAATGCGCGCGGGTTGTTTCGTTGAACGCATACACTCACTCTATCACAGATTCGGCGTTGGTAATGGACGCGCCAGCGCCGCAGACACTACATCTATATTCGCGAATCCTTCAGCCACGCGCCCGGAAAATCCGAGCACTTCCGATTCGTTGAAGCGCGCGCCCGGTTCGGACAATCTTCCGCGAAGCAATGCGAGCTCTTCCTGTATGCCGCTTGCCATTTGCTGCAATTCCACATCTTCCTTGGGAAGCGTAATCGCGAGTTTTTCCGGCGCGACATTCGGATTTATGATCGATTGCTCCTGCATACGCTGCTGGGCGTCTGCCTGGATTTTCTGCGTGAGCATGTCGGAAACAGCGTCAAGCATACGCTGCTGGGCATCAACAAGAAACGCAAGGCGTGCGACTGCAGCGCCGTCATTTTCAAGCGTCTGATGATTCGCTTCATACGCGAGGATATTCCGTTTGATATCGAAACGCATTTGGTACGAAGATGCGACCGCATCGCGCGCCCGGCCGATTGCCGCATCGGAAAACGCTTTTCCTTCAAGCTGCGTGACAATATCGCCGATCTGGCGGTCGAGCGCATCTATTTTCTGTTCGCTCGCCAGCAAATCGGAAAATGAAGCCGGAGTATCATTTTGGGCGATGCGCGCCACGTCGCGCTGGATGCTGGCGATGGTCCCGATGTATTCCTGCATGCTCGCCTGGAGCGCCTGATCGTCAAGGCCATTGCCGGATTCCAACGTTCTGATTTCCACGATGCGCGTTTCCGCGAACTTGCTGCGAAGCGCGACCTTGGAAGCGTCTCCGTCCCCCGCTAAATTGATCTGCGCGCGTTCTGCCGCAAGTTTAATCGGATACAGGAAACTGTTCGGCAGAATGTACTGGCTCGCAAAGCTCGCGCCGACTCCGACCAAAGCAATAGAGACAACCGCAACGCCCATACGCACTGCCCACGCGACAAAAACAGGCGCGTGCCGCGTCTGCACAAAGCGTTCTTCATGCGCAATGCGCGTAAGCAATGCGGAACGCGCTGAACGCATATATGCGGCATCGGGAGCTGCTCGCTGTATGCGCTTCAATGCCGCGATCGTATGCAATTGTTCTTGAGTGTAATGTTCCATTGGTTACGAATGAATATGCGATTGGAGATGTTTGAGCGCGCGGTGCACGGCGACGGCGATTGCTCCCGTTGACTTGCCCAGTATCTGCGCGATTTCCTCGATTTCGAACTCTTCAACAAAACGCATCAGAAGAAGAGAACGCTCTTTTTCGGAAAGCAATGCAAGTTTTTCATACACGCCCTGCGCCTGGTCCTTCGCAAGCGTCGCCTCTTCAAATCGCTCATGGTACGCAGGCTCATTGCCGCTTTCTTCAATGCTTTCATCGATGCTCGCGACATTCTTGTTCGCGCGCGACCAGTCGATAATTGCATTATCCGCGGTCCGGTATAAAAACGATTTGACGTTTGTAATGGAGTTGCCTTTCTTCACATATTCCCAGGTTTTGAAAAATACCTGAGAAGAAAGATCGTTTGCCTCCTCGCGCAGCCTGATCCGCATAAAGATATGGGACCAAATTTTCACCGCATACGCGTCATACAATGCGCCAAATCCCGCTGCCGAATGCAGATCGTATGAAAATTCAGCTTCTGAACGCTTTTTCGAATGATCTCCTTTCATACATACAGACGATTTAGAGAGGTTTTGCTTACATTTTTCTTTAAAATCAAGCGAAACCCTGCTGAAAGGATATCATGAAAAGCGCAGGAATTTAGTCCATTTTTCGTACAGTTTCGCAGTCGCTTTTACGTCTTCCATGCAGTATTTCGCGATTTCACTGCCCTTTCCTGCGTAAAAATACTCAGTCACTTTATCTCCGGTCAACTCGCCTTCCTTGGGAGATCCAATTCCGAACGCGCGCGCCCAGAAATGCAACCCCAGGCCGCCCCAGCGCGCGTTGTAAAACGCAAATTGGTCGAAAAGATCAACATGCTTGAGATTTGCCGGCTGCAAATTCAGATACCGGTTCACCATGATATTTTTCGTCGGACGGATTCCCTGCACGGCGGAACGCAGCATAATCATCGGCACATCGAACGTATTGCCGTTGAACGTGATGAATTCTTCGTAGCGCGCCGCGTCATCCCAGAAATGCGCCAGCACGTCGCGTTCCGAAGCGCACGGCACGTACTGCACGGAACCGTCCGCAAACGCCTGGGCTTCCTTGCCTTGGTAATACGCAACGCCCTTGTCGGTATCTGGATTGAGCATGCCGATGCACACGATCTGCGCTGTTTCCGGGTAGAATGACAAGCGCTGCTTGGCAAGCTCCAAATCTTCTTCGCCTTTTGCCGCGCGCTTGAAACGCGTTTCCAATAACTCCTTGGAAACCGCATCAAGATTTTCGAATTTCTCGCCAGCGGTTTCGACGTCGAACACGAGTTTGTTCAAATTATTCTGATATGAAGCCATATGTTTGGAAATTGTTACTTGAAAATTAGTTATCGGTATCCGATTTGTTTGAGCCAGTGTTCGTTTTCCCATTCCCACAGGCGTTTGGCCGCGAGAAACGCTTCATAGTCGTTCTGAAAATCCGGCAGTTCCTTGAGCTCCCATTCGCCGCGCATTTCTGACCATTCATGGCTGCACCCGTTGTGGTTGTCGCGGATTTTCTCGTTCCCGCCCTTTGTTCTGCGCTTGGCGCCGCACCGAAGGCATACTTGCTGCTGGTCCACGCGCAAAATCCAGCGCGCGCGCACGTCTTTGCGTTCCAAATCTTCCCACGGTTCGTCTTCCTGCAAGGCCCCCATATACGCCGAAGTTTGCAACCCGTAATCGCGCCAGATGCCCGACGACGTCTTCACGTCCAGAATTCCGAACACGCCATTGATTTCAGTCAAAATGTCAATCGTGCCGGCAAAGCGCTGCGCCGGACTCCAGATGCGCTTTTCAATCCCTCCTTCCAGCGGCTTGAGTTCGTGGAACTGGGAAAAATCGCGGAACGCATTGACTGCGGGCGCAACAATCGGGTCAACATCCGGCTCCTCGCCCTTCAGAATCGCTTCAATGGCATTGTGCACCTGCGTGCCTTCGGTCGCGGATTTCGAGGTCATTTCCAAGGCTTTGGAATAATTCTCCGCCTGCGCGTAATAATAAAGCAGCGCGGGTTTTGCTTTGATGCCCACAATCGAGGTAACGCGCGGATACCACTCGCCGCCGATAATATAGCCGGACGCATTCATAAAATCTTCCAGGGAATTGAACTTATAGGCAGGCATAAAAATACAAGAGAATAGAAAATAGAAGTTATGTTACGATCATCCTCTCATTTCTTATTTCCAATTTCTATTCTATTTTCTAATCTCTATTTTCTATTTTCTAACACTACAGTATAGCGCAAAAACCAGCATTGCGCGAGCTGAAAACGCATTGACGCCGTTCCATGCATCGATTTGATTTTCAAGATATTTTATGGTATAATATAAAAAGGCAGAGAAAGGAGGAAGAATGAGCTTTTTAAAATTCCTGTTTTTTGCGCTGCTTATAGCAGCGCTATTAAGCGGAGTAAACGCAGGCGTGAAATCCGATACTGCTGCATCTCAGCAGTATCGGATCGGTGTTAAATTTTTCGTGGATATTCCTACGTCCACGAAAACACCGGCGCCGACTCTCACGCCCGCGCCAACGCAGACACCAAAAC
>DAIDAW010000024.1 GCA_027310425.1 bacterium
GATTCCGGAGGATTTCAGATTTTGTCGCTGCTCTACGGAAAAAACTTGCACGGCACCATCAACGACGAAGGCGTGGCATTCTACACAAGCGCAAAAAAGCGCACGAAGAATTTGTTTACGCCGGAAAAATCAATCGAAGTCCAGTTTACCCTTGATTCGGATATTGTAATTTGCCTTGACGATTGTCCGCGCGCGCAAGCAACGCGCGATGAAAACGAATTGAGCGTGCGCCGTACGATCGAATGGGCGAAACGATGCAAGGAGGAATTTTTGCGCCAAGCGGAACGGAGAAAAATTCCACACGGAAAACAACCGTTGGTGCTCGCCGTGGTTCAGGGCGGCGCATATAAGGATTTGCGCGAGCGATGCGCGCAGGCGCTCCAGGATATCGGATTCGACGCGTACGGATTCGGCGGCTGGCCCGTGCATCCGGAAACAGGAAAACTCAATGCCGAAATTTTGGCGCATACCGCGGCATGCATGCCTGCTGATAAACCGAAGTTCGCTTTGGGCGTGGGAACGCCGCAGGACATCGTCGACGGATTCCGGATGGGGTATTCTCTTTTCGATTGCGTGCTGCCGACTCGCGATGCCCGGCATCAACGCCTGTATGTACTCTCGAAAGATCCGTCTGCAGTCGATTCTGAAAGCGGCGAAAAATTATTCAAATATCTCGACCTGGAAAAAGAACGCTTCACACGAGATTTCAATCCGATTGACGAAGCATGCGATTGCCCGACATGCAGGAATTATACGAGAGCGTATCTTCATCATCTGTTCAAAATAGAGGAAACGCTTGCCTATCGGCTTGCAACACTCCATAACCTGCGCACGTATACGCGACTCATCGATGCGCTGCGAAACGTGTCTCAGGCAGCGCTTGAGGAGCGAAAGCATTCGTGATACCATTCCCTATTCTTGTATAAACGTATGCAGCGCCTCATTCCATTTGAAAATCCGTTGAAAAACAAAACCGTTGCCCAGACGGGAAAATTTTTCCTCGTCGGAATCATAGGATTTTTGTTGGGTGCCGGAGCGATGTTCGTGTTTCAGAGCAGGGCGCGGAGCGGATCGCTCGACGGGTCTCTTCTCGGGCGCCAGAAAACGCCGATCGAAGGAGTGGTGCAAACCGATACGGACGCGAAGAATCTGCGCGGCGCGGATTTCAGCATTTTTTGGGATGTGTGGGCGACGATTCAGCAGAAATACGTCGGCAGAAATGATTTGGATTATCAGAAAATGGTCTACGGCGCGGTGCAGGGATTGGTGAACTCGCTCGGCGATCAGTATTCCGTGTTTTTCCCGCCGCAGGAAAATAAAGAATTTGAAGAAGAAGTGTCGGGCCAATTTCAGGGCATCGGCATTGAAATCGGAATGAAAAACGGAGTGCTTACCGTGATTTCGCCGCTTGAAGGCACGCCGGCAAAACAAGCGGGGCTTTTGCCCGGGGATATGATTTTGGAAATCAATGCGAGCTCGACGCAGGATATGACACTTGACGAAGCGATCAAGAATATCCGCGGCCCGAAAGGAACGCTCGTGACGCTCGGTATTCTGCGCAAGGGATGGAATGCGTCAAAAGATTTTTCCGTCAAGCGCGACACGATCAGCGTGCCGTCGGTTAAATACGAAACCGCAGGAAACGACGTCGCTGTCATCCGCTTGTACAATTTCTTCGCTCCTGCCGCAACCGAATTCAAGAAAGCTGCGCTTCAGGCGCTTCTTTCCGGCCGCCGCAGAATCGTGCTCGACGTACGGGGGAATCCGGGAGGATATTTCGATTCCGCGGTTGAAATCGCAAGCTGGTTTGTGCCTTCAGGCACAACCGTTGTGAAGGAAGACGACGGAAACGGGCCATTTATATGCGATATGTGCACCGCGCGCGGATTAGGCCTTCTCGCGAACGATAAGGTTGTGATGCTTGTCGACGGCGGGAGCGCTTCGGCATCGGAAATTCTCGCGGGCGCTTTGCGCGACAGCAAGGGGGTACAGCTGATTGGCGAGCAGACGTTCGGCAAGGGATCGGTGCAAGATGTGTATCCGGTTGACGCGAACGCATCGCTCAAGATTACGATTGCGAAATGGCTGACCCCCAACGGCTATAATATCGGATCCGTTGGCTTGAAGCCGGATATTGAGGTGAAGAGCAATGCCTCGAGCACCGACGATCTACAATTGCAGAAAGCATTAGAAGTCGTGCGCGCATTGTAGTATTTGCGTCATTCGTATAGTTTCGCATAGTAACATTTTATATCGTGTTGGTTATTTTTCTTCAGAATGTGCGCGGCGTGGGGGCAAAAGGCGAATTGAAGGATATCAAAGACGGATATGCGCGCAATTTTCTGATTCCCAAAGGATTGGCGCAATTCGCGAGCCCTGACGTTCTGAAACGTTGGCGTATGGAACAGGAGCAGCGCGAGCATCAAAAACAAAAACTCGCTCAGCGCGCGCAGCGCGACGCCGAACGCATTCATTCGCTGGTATTCGAAGCGGCATTGAGCGCAGATAAGCGAGGCGGCGTGTTCGCTTCAGTCAATAAACAGGCAATACGAAAATATCTTGCCGAACAGGGCATTGCGGTTGACGACGGCCAGATTGAGCTTGAGCATCCTGTGAAAGAAGAAGGTATGCACGCAGCGCGGATCAAGCTCGGGCAGGGGATTGAAGCGAATCTTATGATTCGCATCACGCACGATCGCACGTGAATTCCGTAATAGAAACCGGCGGCGCAAAAGCGTCGCCGGTTTCTGATCGTTTCGAATTGCTCAGACTACCTGTACCACGACGCGCGTTTTGCGCGATCCGTCGAATTTGCGCATGGCTCTCGTGGAAAATTTCACCGTACCTTCTTTGCTCGCATAAATGGTATCGTCGCCACCAGTGCGCGCGCCGATGCCGGCGATATAGCGCGTGCCGCGCTGGCGCACGATGACATTCCCCGGAATCACTTTTTTGCCGTCATGGAGCTTGACGCCGAGGTATTTCGGCGCTGATTCGCGGTTGTTTTTTGTTGAGCTGCCTGCTTTAGTATGTGCCATAAAGGGTAATTTTCAGATTTCTGTTTGCGATTTTCAAACGTGTTATACTAGTGTATGGCTTATGATATCAGAAACTTTCTCTCAAATCAAGCAACGGGTTTTTGACTTCTGGGCAGAGCATTATGAAGATGTGATGTCGGCGGCGTTGGTATTTTTACTCGTCTCGCTCGCATTCGGCATTGGGGTTATGGTCGGATCGAAAATGCTGGAAAATCAACAGATTTCGATTACCTGCCCGGCGGAATTTTGGCGGAAAAATTAGTATTAAAGCGCTATGGATATCAAAAAAGCGTTTTCTTTTTTTCTTGGACTCGGCCTTGTCGCATTCGTCGCGTGGGGGCTCGCCATCGGATTTCCGCGTTTTCTTGCGGGACGACAGAATTCCCGTGCGCCGCAGCAAAGCGCGCAAGTTCCCTCCGATCCATTCAATATCGCATACACCATTGACGGAACGCAGTACTTATTCTTGAACGGTATATCGCAAAGGCCGGTTGCATCCGGTTCGCAGGCGATGGAAACCGTCAGGGTATTCGGTGCGCCGGCATACGGCGATTTGGATGATGACGGAGTCCAGGACGCCGCGGTATTTCTGCAGCGTGAAGCCGGAGGGAGCGGCGTGTTCTATTACCTTGCCGCCGCGCTCAATGTGCAGGGAAAATATCTTGGCCTGGATGCCGTATTTCTCGGTGATCGCATCGCGCCGCAAACTGTCGAGGTGCGCAACGGCGTCGTAACAGCGAATTATGCGGATCGAAAACCAAATGAACCGATGAGCGCGCAACCCTCGGTCGGAACTTCGGTGTTTGCGCGCGTAGAAAACGGAAAACTCGCCAAAATCCCGTATGCGGAAGCGCGGCAATTGCTGGAGGGAAATTGAAAAGTTATCAACAGCGCCGAATAAAATCTGATATATACTATCGAAGAAAATAATTTCTTTTGTATGAACATTGCGCACAGCAAAACACGGGATCAATTTCCCCTCAGCACGATAAAAATTCTGAAAAAGACGATCGCGGGATCAATGGGGCTTATACTCATATTTTTATTTGTGTTTCTACCCATTTTTCTTTCCTTCTTTTTCGCGGGTCCGGCGTCAGGGCTTCTTTTTTCAAGGAATTCTTCCAGCGTGATCGCGCTGGTTGGCCTTACGGCAGCGGTTGCATTTCTTTTCCTCGCTCTGGGGATTTTCCTCGTCTATCTGTATCAACGTTGGTATTTTGCCGTGTATTTTTACGACTTCACCGATGATTACGTGACTATCCGCAAAGGGCCGATTACGCCGCATGAAATTACGCTGCCGTACGAACGCATCCAGGATGTGTATGTCGATCAGGATGTATTCGACAGGATTCTGGGACTCTACGATGTGCATTTGTCGACCGCAACCATGACCTCCGGCATGGAGGCGCATATCGATGGCGTGGAAAAAACAGCCGCCGACGGTTTGCGCTCGCAACTCCTTGATACGATTCAGCGCAAAATCCGTCCCGCCTCCTCATCCAACTTGGGAACGCAGGTTTTGCAGCCGCCGCGCCCATAAAATTCTTATGAGCCGGATAGACGATACAACTCATCGGATTCAAAGCGGCTGGCTTGCGAAGGAAATCATCGTGAACAGCTTTTGGTTTTTGGCGTTTGCCGGCATTTCCGCGCTCATCGGATCTTTTCCGCGATCGACCGATTTCCAGCCGGAAGATGTGTTCGGGTTGTGGATTATCGAGCGCCTTCCAGGATTATTCATCGGATTATTTCTCTTCTTTCCGTTGTATTTGCTGCTGCGGAAAATGAATTACCATTATTCACTGGAGGATAAATTTTTGGTCGTGGAGCAGGGGATTTTTGCAAAGCAAAAGCGGCATATTCCCTATGCTTCATTGCAGAATGTGCTGCTTATGCGCACGTTCCTGGACACGTTATTCGGATTCGTCACAGTGAGCATTGAAAATGCTTCGGGCGTTGCGGGCGGCATGATGCCCGCGCGTTCGTGGTATTGGAGAGATCGCGGGAGGCATTCGTATCTTATCAATGTCATGCTGGCGCGGATGATGGGGATTTTCGGCAACCGGGTTTCGATCCCCGGGCTTTCGGCGCGGGACGCAGTCCAATTTCGCGACGCTCTGCTGGAAAAGTTTCAGGAATCGCGCCGCCCCGATGTCTCGGGATTATAGATGCGCATGAAATGGGTTTTCATCGCGGCATTAAGTTTATGGTATGTCCGTCCCGTCTTGGGGTTGGAAAATATTCTTACGGCGTATACGGTCCTGCAGGGCAACGCGGCGTTGGTTCAATTTCCCGCGATTAAACAGCTGTCTGATATCGCGCAGGTTACCTTCAATGGAAAACCGATGAGCGCGTTCTCGTATCGCGGCGTACCCTCAGTGCTCATCGGTATTGATCTGAATCAGAAACCGGGCGCATACGTTCTTGTAACAAAGCTGAAAAACAAAGAACAGATTACGCAAGGAATAACCGTGCAGGAGCGCGTAAAGCCGCAGGAAACATTGGGTATTCCGCAGAAACTCGGCGGCAATACGCGTTCTGCGCAAAGCGCATTTATCAATTCTCTTGCTTCGGAGAATGCGGCATTGGCAAAGCTGCGCACCGGCGCGAAAACATTCTGGTCCGCGCCGTTTGCATATCCGCTCGCGAACGCAACCGTGACCGATCCTTTCGGATACATCCGCCAGACCGGTTCATATCAGATTGCGCACAAAGGCACTGATTTCCGCGCCCCCGAAGGCACGCCGGTATTCGCGATGAACAGGGGAGTCGTGCGTCTGGCGCGCAATTTCAGGGTATACGGCAAGACGATTGTCGTTGATCACGGCTTGGGCG
Organism: bacterium; assembly: GCA_027310425.1. Lineage (GTDB taxonomy): Bacteria > Patescibacteriota > Minisyncoccia > UBA6257 > Brennerbacteraceae > JAKALE01. Next base: position 5,874 of record DAIDAW010000024.1, read on the forward strand.
TAATGACACTCTTTATGCATTTATCGAAAATCAACGTGAATGTCGGCGAGCTCGTGGAACAGGGACAGATTATCGGCTTGGCTGGCGAAAGCGGATATGCCGAAGCGCCTCATCTGCATATGAGTGTGCGCATCAACGGCGTTTCAGTAGATCCAATCGCGTTTTTAAAATTGTTCGCGAAATAATCTAGAGAACGCAAATGCCGCTCTACTTTTGTAGAGCGGCATCGCTCGTTATGGAGACGTGAAGAGCCCGATAGAGACTGTGATAGTTCCTAAAAGCATGATAGGAACACTATTTTTTTCTTGTTGTCCATCCTTGATTTGATCCCGGCGAATCGTAAATGAAGGTGCCTATGATCATAATGAGGAATCCAGGCGCCACAAGTTCTATACCGAGATTGCTATAAATAAGAAGGGAGGCAATACCCGCAAAGATAGGGGATTCGCTTGCTCCAAGAAGCCAGCTCGCTTCTTTTTCCTTCTTATTGATGGTATAACCGATTTGATTTGATGATGTTGAGTATGGATTTGACGTTTTCGAGTGTTTCTGGTTTCAGGATCGAGAGGGGATAGGAATTTTTATTCAATGTCTTCAGGAGAGCAAGTTTTGTGAGCATTTCGTCTTGAGAAACAGCATCGCATTTGCTTAAAAATACATATTCGGGTTTTCCCAGAAGCGTTTTGTCATACGTTCCGAGTTCTGCACGTACGGCAGCATAATCAGCAACCGGATTTTGGGAATCCGCGCTTACCAAATGGAATAATATTTTTGTCCGTTCAACGTGGCGCAAAAACTTTATTCCCAGGCCTTTGCCGTGAGATGCTCCTTCAATAAGTCCGGGAATGTCAGCGATAACAAGTTCATAATAGGTACCCAAATGCGGTTCCAGCGTCGTAAAAGGATAATCTGCCACCTTTGATTTTGCATTCGTGAGTTCATTGAGCAGGTTTGATTTTCCGACATTCGGAAGCCCGATAAGTCCGACATCGGCAATGAGTTTGAGTTCGAATCTGATATCGAACATTTGTCCGGGAAACCCGTGCTCGAATTGTTTTGGCGAGGTGTTGGTTGCCGATTTGAAATGAGTGTTGCCTCTGCCGCCGCGCCCGCCCTTTGCCAGTATGATTTTTTCTCCGATATGGGAAATATCCGATTCCGAATTGTTCGAAAGATTATGAATGACGGTACCGACCGGAATGCGCAGCACGATATCGGGCGCGTCCGTGCCGTTTCGGAATTGGCCTTGTCCGTTTTTGCCGTTGTCGGCCTGTATTGATTTTTTGAAACGAAATTGGCGCAGGGCATTTATGTCTGCAACGCTTTCAAGGTACACGGATCCGCCGCTTCCTCCGGTTCCGCCTGTAGGCCCCAATTCCATAAGATTTTTATTGAATGTTGCTGTACCGTCGCCGCCGTTGCCGGCGCTGATACGGACGGTTACATCATCGATGATCATATTCCAACTATATCAGATATTCGGATATTGGGCACAACGAAAACCGTCCCGCATTTGCAGGACGGTTTTCGTTGTGAATGACAAAGTATTTATGCCTTCTTCACATTCTTTGCGCTCAACCCTTTTTCGGTTTGCTCGGTTTCGAATGACACTGCATCGCCTTCGTGAAGGTCGGCGAATGTCATTCCAACAAGCGCGCTGGAATGGAAGAACAAGTCCTTGCCCGTCGTAAGCTCCGGGGAGGAAATGAATCCAAACCCTTTATCGGTAAGCTTTTTGATAGTCCCGTTCATCGTAGAGTGAAGTTAGTGAGTAAGTACAAAAGAGGTGAAATGTAAGTAGAGAAATCGACGTTTTTGAACTAACAGCCTTTTTTGTATCTTTAGTATAGCACATTTTCAAAAATTTGTCATATAAGGCAACGCCGCTCAATGAGCGGCGTTGGTTGTGTTACCCGGGAATCAAAGTCAATGCCCAAAGTATGAGCGCAATGATCCCTGTGATAATGTTCTGCATTTGTGCCTCCTTTTTCTATATAAATTGTCTATAACACAAAACCACCCTAGCGAGGGTGGTTTTGATTCGGCATCCGCTTGAGCAGGAATCCAAGATATAGGATTCCTGCAATCATTATTACCTCGGCAATTCTGCCGAGGTACTCGACCGGCAATGCAATCCATGCAATGCTGGCG
>DAIDAW010000025.1 GCA_027310425.1 bacterium
GCCCGGGAACGATCAAAGAGACCGGCCGCATTTCTAAACTGCCATACCTGGAGTGGTTGTTGCTTTTTTGCGCGCTGATTGGCATTCATCCGCAGCTGAATTCGCAGCGTATTTTTTTCGGGCGCGCAGCACGCCGCCACGCGCCTCGAAACGGTGCTTTGTCAGCGTGCTGCGCGCCTGTTCATATCCAATCACGACTTACGACGCGGCTTTCTGGCAGCAGCAGTACGAGATTCCTGCTTATTGATTTATTTATAATTTTGTGGTATAATATAAAATAGTTCTTGAAATCCCCATCCCCCTTGCGGGGGAAATCAACCTCTGTTGCCTTCATTGGCTTCGGGCAACAGAGAAAAAGGAGGAAGCCATGAAAACAAGTTTCTTTTCACTCTTTATTGGTATTTTTATTGGTTTTTTGATCGGAGTGGCGGTAGCGGCGGTTTTTTTCTTGAATCGCCAAATGCCGGCGACTGCGTCTGCAGCTAACTGCAAGACGCAGATTGTTCCGGTGGTCCCTGGGGCCATCGGAACTGAAACGCCGGTGCCGCCCACAGGGACACCGCTGGTGCCACCGCCTACTGGCACCGTGACTCCAGTCCCGCCAACGGCAACGCCGGTCCCGCCGACCGTCATCCCGACTGAAACCCCTGGGAAGCAGAAATGCAACCAGGGGGTTGGGAACGGGAATGAGGGTTGTGATCCAGGCAATTCGGATCACAACCAGCCCTCGAACGATGAGGGCGGCGGTCAGCCTGGTAATCCTGGCCGTGGCGGCGGTCAGGATAAAGGAAAAGGGGGAGATAAGTAAATAGCTCAATGGGGGATTTTGAGCAAAAAACAAACAAGATGCCTGGATATCCAGGCATCTTTATATTCTTTTAAAAATATGGTATAATTTAAAATGGAAGGAAATGGGATTAATTTCCCATTTATTCTTCGGGCGAAAGGAGGTGATCCCGAATGTTTTTCGCCCCGAAAGAAAAAGGCCAAAGTCTGCTTGAATACGGACTGACGATCGCGATCGCAGCGATTCTTGTCCTTATTTTGGTTGAACTTTTCGCGGACCCGTGTTTTGGCTGGGTTGCGCGAAAATGTTGAGCTTTGGCTTATGCACCGCCTTGTTATACGAGGCGGTGCATTTCGTTATCCACACAATTGCCTGTAAGAAATCCATTCATTCCGTGTCATACTATTCATAGATAAGCGCACAATGCGCACATTATCAGTAAATAAATTAAATACCACAAACCTATGAAGAAATTCATACTTGTTTCGTTGCTGGTTGCCGGTTTAGCCGGATCTTTGGCGTTCGCGCAGGTTACGCCAAGTCCGACGCCTACGGATACGCCAACGCCAACCGTAACACCAACGCCTACGCCGACACTAACGCCGTCTCCGACCCCGACAATAACTCCGACACCAACAGTAACGCCTTCGCCGACGCCATCAGTAACGCCGTCGCCAAGTCCGACCCTGACTCCGACACTTACTCCAACGCCGACGCCACCTTCAGTCCCCCCGTGCGTATTCGGTCCGTTCATGCTTCTCAAGAAAGGAATGGCGCAGGATGACGTGAAACAGCTTCAGACATTCTTGTCGGAAAACACATCATTTCTTCCGAAAGGATTGGCAACCGGATATTTCGGTTCGCTGACCGAGAATGCGCTTAAGCAGCTGCAGCAGCAGTATGGTTTGCCGCAGACAGGCGTGCTCGATGAAGCGACGCGCCAGATTATATTCCCGTGCGTGAGGGTTGCAGTCGTGCAGCCCAATGGCGGCGAGACATTCCGCGTGGGGGATACGATGAATATCAGCTGGACCGTTGCCGCGCTGCAAGCCGGCGGATCCGGCACAGCAAGTTCGAGCCCATTCATGATGTTTCTCAATGGCAATGATCGGGAAAATGGAAATGCAAAAGTGCGGATCGGAGTTTTGAATCCTGCCGGCATCGTACGCCCATTGAGTCCAGTGCTTTCGATTGACTTAGTGAGCGCGGCAACCCCGACAAGCCGGGAACAGTTCGTGTTCCATGTCCGCAATGTTTCGCTTTTGGGCAGCAATACCGGATCAATCGTGTGGAAAATCCCACAGAGCATTCCTGAATCTTCGCAGTACCGGATTCAGGTGAGTGTCGGCAAGATGTTCAAAGATGATGGATGGTGCGAGACGAAGGGACGTTTCTGCGTTGCGCGGCCGATGGATCAGATGCAAATGCCTGCATGGGGAGCGTTTGACGAATCCGACGGGACATTCTCGATCCTGGGCGGAGCGATAGTCCCGAGCGTGCCGCCGATTCCAACCGGAACGTCCTCGGTTCAGGCGCTCATCCAGATGCGCACCCAGGTGCTCACGATGATCCAGAAAATGCAGGATGTGCTTGCGCAGATCAACGCGGCGCTGCAGAGCATCGGCGTAACGTTCTAGCAGACTGGCAGCATAGATAGAAATTGCACGCACAGCCCCCGCCTTCGGCGGGGGCTGTGCGCATGGGCAGGGCGGATGGTATAATGAAAGCGTTTTATTTTCCGCTTGTATGGCAACACCGCTCGAAGACATCAAATCGCGCATTGATATCGCGCAGTATATCGGCCAATATGTGAAGCTCGCGCCGTCGGGCAAGAGCCTGCGCGGCCTGTGCCCGCTTCATAAGGAAAAAACTCCGTCATTTTTCGTTTCTCCCGAACGCCAGGCGTGGTATTGTTTCGGCTGCCAAAAAGGAGGAGATCTGTTCAAGTTCGTGATGGAATATGAAAAATTGGAGTTTCCCGAAGCGCTCAGGCTCCTGGCGGAAAAAGCAGGCGTCGCGATTGCGCGCGAAGATCCCCGGATCCATTCGCTGCGCACGAACGCCCTTGAAGCCCTCGCGCAGGCCCAGAAATGGTATGCGGAGCAGTTCGGGCGCAATGCGCTTGTCCGGCGTTACGCGGAATCCCGCGGCTTGAACCAGGGAACCATCCAGGAATTCGGCGTAGGATTTGCGCCGCAGGGATGGCAGAATATCGTTTCGTTTTTGAAAACAAAAGGGTTTTCGCCGCAGGATATGGAACAAGCGGGATTGATTATCCGGCGAACGACAAACGACGAACGGCCAACGGCGAACGCGGGGGGAAGCGGATACTATGATCGGTTCAGGGCGCGGCTTATGTTTCCGATTTTCGACCACATGGGGCGCATTGTCGGATTTTCCGGCAGGATTCTGCCTCCGGAATTCGGCGGACCGCAGGACCAAACCCAGGAAGCAAAATATATCAATACGCCCGACACGCTTGTATACCAGAAAGGCGAGGTTTTGTACGGGTTCCATAAAACGAAAGATGCAATCAGAGACGGTGGCTCCGCGGTTCTCGTGGAAGGCAATATGGATATGCTCATGGGATGGCAGGCAGGCATTCGAAATATCGTTGCGGCGTCGGGGACCGGCCTCACGGACGCGCAGCTGCGCATGCTCAGGCGCTCATGCGCGAATCTGATTTTGAATTTCGATATGGATCGCGCGGGCGAGATGGCGACCGACCGTTCAATCGGCCTTGCGCTCAAACACGGGTTTTCCGTCAAAATCCTCACGTTGCCGGACGGCAAAGATCTGGCTGATTTCGTACGCGCGCATCCGGACGCCGCGGGAACGCTTGCGGGCCGCGCGCAGGAAAGCATGGCGTATTATTTCGACAACGCATTCAGAAAATCGGGCGGAGCGGATGGCGCGCCGGATATCGGCATCGAAGCAAAGAAGCTCGCGCTTGCGTATCTGCTTCCGCGCCTCAAGTTGCTTCAGCATCCGGTTGACCGGCACGCATGGATTGAAGCGTTGTCGCGCAAAGTGCAGATTTCCGAACAGGCACTGGAAGACGAGTTGAAACGCACGCAGACGCTCCTTGATATCGTCAATGACAGCGAAGAAGACCGGACTGCGCAGCGGATCGAGCATTTGTTCATGAAATCGCGGCTCGATGCGCTTGCGGAGCGCGCATTCGGACTTGCCCTGAAAACGCCGGAGGACGCGGCATTACTGGAAGCCGTGCTCGGTTTTTTCCCTAATCGTTTCAAAGAGTTCGGCCGTTCACTTTGCAGAATGCTGGCGTCCGGAGATCAGGATGAAAGCATTGATCAGGAATCTATGAATTATCTTGCGCTGCGCGCTGATTACGAACTTGCCTTGCTGCCGGAAAAAACCAGCGCGTCTGCAGAATTGCGCCTTACGCTCGAGGAACTGAAGCAGGAGAGTGTCCGCGCGCGCCTGCGCGAAATCTCCGTATCGCTCAAGGAAGCGGAACAGGCGCGCAACACGGAACGCGTTGCGGCGTGCACCAAGGAAATGTATGCTCTGACGCGCGAGCTTACCGATATCGAGGCCAAGCGCAGAGAGAGCGATCCGTTCTCTTCATGATTCGTTTGATTTTCAGGGGTTTACGAAGTTTGGTTTTTAGGGTAAGATACAAAATCCTTTTTATCGTATGAAGAAAACAAAAAACGCCGCGCGCCCGGCGCGCGCAAGACGCTCGGCAGGCACACGCAAAAAACGCGCAGCAGGACCGCGCATTCCCGCGGTGCTCCGGTTTGCGCGCAAAACGCTTGGCATGCGCGGCCCGCTCAAACAGAAAAAAACGAAAGTACGGGTCATCAAGGAGAAGAAGGCGGGAAAACCGAAGAAAGCGTTTCAGGCGCCGCCGAGAAAAACAAAAGCGCAGCTCAAAGAGCAGGCGCGGCTTGCGCATGAAGCAGTTGATCAGCTTTTGAAGCGCGGCAGGGAGCGCGGGTTCGTTACCGAGCACGAAATTTTGAAAGCGATACCGGACACCGAAGAAAATATCGATATCATCGAGGATTTGTACGAACGTTTGCAGTCGGGGAACATCAAAATTACCGGCGTAAAAGAATTTCTCGGCACGCCCCTTGATAAGGGCGTGAGCGAAGATGAAATTTTGGCGACCACGAATGCGGATTACGGGGAACTGCCGGATTCGGTGCAGATTTACCTGCACGAAATCGGCCAGGTACCGCTTCTTACCTCGGAACAGGAACGGGAACTTGGCAAGCGGAAAGAAAAAGGAGATCCGGAAGCAGTCCAACAGTTGATTCGTGCGAACTTGCGCCTCGTGGTTTCCATTGCGAAAAAGCATATTGGCAGGTCGGCGAACCTTTCGCTGCTCGATTTGATTCAGGAGGGGAATATCGGCTTGTCGCGCGCCGTGGAAAAATTCGATTACCGCAGGGGATTCAAATTTTCAACGTACGCGACGTGGTGGATCCGCCAAGCAATCACGCGCGCGATCGCGGATTACGGCAGGACTGTGCGCATTCCGGTCCATATGGTTGAGACCATTGCGAAGTATAAGAAAGTAAAACGAAAACTTCAGCTCGAGCTGGGGCGCGAACCGCTGCCGCAGGAAATCGCTTTCGAGATGGGCGAAGAGGTGGATAAAATCCACAATCTCATCAAGATCGATCAGGATATCGTATCGCTGGATAAGCCGGTGATGGAAGATGAGGAAGATACGATGCTGGGAGATTTTGTGAAAGACGATTCCGCGCTCACGCCCGACCAGGAAACCGCGATGCGGATGATGCAGGAAAATCTCAAAAGCATTCTGAACGATTTGACCGACCGCGAACAGAAGATTATCCGGATGCGTTTTGGCCTGGACGACGGCGCAACACATACGCTTGAGGAGGTTGGCAATGAATTCGGCATTACGCGGGAGCGCGTGCGCCAGATCGAAGCAAAAGCGCTTGAACGCATGCGCGTGCACGAGCGCATCCACAAAGTCCAGGGAGAAATCTGATTTTCTTACCAGCCGAAACGCTGGAATGCGCCCAGGGCAGCTGCCTGGAGCGAAGAAACGATCGCGTTGAAGAACGGAGTTTTTACGACGCGGATCGTGCGGCTTGTTTCGCTGAAATTACCCCCATTGTCATAGGCGCGGACCGTGACCGTGTATGAGCCTGCCTTTGGAAATGAAAGCGAAAGCGGCGATGTGAACGGCAGAAAGAGATTATTGTTGGTGCGAATATAAAAAAATCTTTGGAGTCCGCTTGTCGCATCCCGGGATGCGGCGCGCAACCGCACGATTTCGTTTTCTTTGACCGTATCGGAGCTCAGTAAAATGGTCGGCTGGTCCGGCGGCTCGAGATCGAGCATGATTTTATAATGAGATATCGGACCGAGCGCCGATCCGCGGATGCCGGCGATATGGAACCAGTGGACGCCGCTGCTTTCGTCACGAAGCGTCAGGTGGTTTTTTTGCGTTGAAGTTTTGAGATCAGGCACGGTTGCCGGCTGGTCGTCAAACGCGTATGCATACGAATCGTACGCGCGCGTCGGATCCCAGGAAATTTCAATGGATTCTTTATTGTACCATGCACTGCTGTTCGGGTCTGAAAAGGAAAATACCGGCACGGACGGCAGGGCGGATGAATCGAACGGTGTTCTGATTTGGTAGTTGCCGCCGGTTGCCGCGCGCAGAACGTCGGTGCCGAATCCGTCGCTTGCGAGCACTCGCGTGTTTTCCATGTCAAAATCGAGTGTATATGCGCCGATGCGCTTCGGTTGCATCGATAACCTGGCAACCGTCGCATTTTCGCCCTGGAACCCCGCAGGAGTTGTCGTGCATGCGAGCGCAACCGATCCGCGCTTGTTGTCGATCGCCGTGTTCAGGAATATCGATGAGCTGCAGATTGATCCGGTTGTGTCGACGGCAGTGACGGATATGGCTGTTGGATCAAACAGGAGCGAGAATTCCACAGCGTTGATTTTTTCTCCGCCAGACGAGAGTGTTACCGTAATGGTGTGCGGCACTGCAGCGGTGAAGATGTCGGCATCCGGTTTGAGGAACAGCGTTGAGTTATAGAGAATCGGCGTTTCCTGTCCTGCGCGTTGGATATTTTCCGTTCCGTAGAATACGGTGCTGAAAAACGCAAGCGAGAGCGTAAAGAAGATAAAGAGAATTATCCTGCCGATGTTGCTTTTAATATATGCAAGAGAAGCGCGTTTGAATACAGGCACGCCGCGGCTGGCAAGATATGCGCGTATGCCAATGACATATATTATTGAAAAAATGATGGTAAAGAGCGCGATGGTAATCCACGGAATGTACGGAAAGAATATGAGCAGGCCGCCCGGGCTTGTTCCGAGTCCGGAGAAAGGAATGTTTTGGACGAGAAAAGAACGGCTGCCGAGTTTTACGAATTCAGGAAACCCGATGCCTTGCGTTTGTTGAATCCATCTTGATGCGGGGAGGAAATAGTATGATGCAAGAAGCCGCGTATTCGGATTGAGAAACGAGCTTGCGAATACGCCTCCTTGCTTGGTATACGCCGCAAAGTCGATGAATTTCGGAACCCACTGCGCTTTGAAGAGGGTGAGTTGCGTGTCGGTGAACGGATATCCTATGAAAATCGCGCCCGCCATCGATCCGTCGGCACCCGATATTTTCTGTCCGGCAATCATAACGAGCGGATACGAAATGCCGCGTTCGATGGTGGCTACACGGTTGTTTTCAATGAGCGCGTGTCCCCAC
>DAIDAW010000026.1 GCA_027310425.1 bacterium
ATCGTGAATCCCGCGCGCGAGAGCTCCGAGACAAAATGCCGTGTTGCTTCGATGCCGTACGATGTTGGTTTGCGCGTGCCTACAACCGTGAAGCAAGGCTCGTGTTCAAGGAGTGTGCCGGATACAAACAGCGGTTCAGGAGGTTTTTTGATTTCTTTGAGCAAAAACGGGTAGAGCGGGTTCGTCGTGCGCAATTCCTGAATAAGCATATAAGTAAGCATAGCACTTATCCACAATGCGAGAATTGCTTATGGTCTATAATATGGCTATCCTGCATAGAGATCGCGCAGGCAGTCAAGGAGAGGAGGATGCCTATGACACGTTTTAACTGTTTCGTTATGGCGAATAGCGAGTAGATCAACTGCGCCGGACGCGAGACGTCCCTAAAAACTCCGGCTTTATTATTGGCCGCACTCGCTGATGATTTTCTTAAATCCGGTGTTATTTCCGGAAAAGCATTGCTCGTTTTGAGGAGTTCTATGTATCCGACGCTGTTTCGGATTGACCTCCTCGCAATTGGAGAGGAGGATTTGGGAAAGCTGCATTGCTTGCATGCAATGCAGGCCGACGCACACAAAGAGAAATCCGTGCGCCTTTCCCGCAAGGGGGTTTTATTCCGCTAGCGAACGCTTGCTGGCGGATTGATGATAAGGCAGCGCGCATGCGCTGCCTTTATTCTTGAATAATGCTATACTAATTGTTCCCTCTAAAATCATTCTAAAATAGAAAATATATATTGCACAGCTGTTGAATTTTAGAGGGAAATGCGTTATAATAGTATATGGTTTTAATAAGCGGCTTTGGCCGAAAAGCTGCTTTTACCCCCACGCCTTTGGAGAAATAAGATATATCTTTGCAAGATATGGAATTTCTTTAAAGGCGTGGGGGCATGATTAAAAAATAATCAATATATACTCACATGGAAGCATATTGTGTGAAGTGTAAAACAAAGCGCGAGTTTAAAGAAGGTGCGAAAGAGATGGTTATGGAAGGGAAGCGTGGATCGCGCCGCGTTATGAAAGGGCAATGTTCGGTGTGCGGTACGAATATGGTCCGCATTCTCGGCAAAGCATAACTTTGTGTTATACATAAAGGAGCCCCTCTGGGGCTCCTTTATGGTCTGGGCCTATGGTCTAGTGGTAGAACGACGCGTTTGCATCGCGTAGGCGCCAGTTCGATTCTGGCTAGGTCCACCAATCTACGATAAAATACTTCATCTATGCGTATCTATGACAATACAAAAATTGCAAAATAAAATAAGAGAATTTTCAAAGGAGCACAGTCTTGATTCCGCACCAGAATATAAAATTCTTGATACCGTATCTGAACTTGGTGAGGTAGCGAAGGAAATGTTAAAAATGACAAACTATGGAAAGGGCAAAGCCGAATTCAGAGAAGAAATGAAATCAGAAGTTGGAGATCTGCTCTATTCCGTAATTACGATTGCAAACTCGTTAGGCGTTGATTTGGAAAAAGCGGTTGATGAGGTGATAGCTAAATATGAGCGGCGACTGAAACGGGGCGGAGCTGGCTCGGAGAACGATTAGACCAGTTCAATAATTCTTCTAAGATTTGGTTCTAACTGGCTCCGACGAGGTCCACGGGAAAACAGCGCCGCCGCCTTTTTGGGCGGCGGCGCTGTTACCGCTCTTTCAATTATCTATTTTTGTTCCTCGATCAGGAGCTCTGTTTCCAACTCTTTGTCCTGGCGCACTACTTTCAGCTTTACCTTTGATCCGATTTGTTTTTCTCTGATGATATCTTTAAGCGTTTTATCGTACGCGATGCGCTGGTTTTCGCACGAAACGATAATGTCGCCCTCTTTGAGCCCTGCCCGATCAGCCGGGCTTTGCGGGATAACGCCCAAGCCGTCCGGTTCCGGTTCGCGCAGGATATATGCGCCGTAGTCGACTGCAAGGCCGTAGCGGCTTGCGAGCGATGCGTCCAATGTGATGTAGCGGATGCCCAGGTAGGGCTTGCGGATCGTGCCGAATTTCTGTATTTCCTGAATATCGAAGCGCGCGTGGTTGATCGGAATCGCGAACCCGATGTTTTCATACCCCGATACGGTTGCGGTATTAATGCCGATTGCCTTGCCTTGCATATTGAGCAGTGGCCCGCCGGAATTGCCGGGATTGATCGCCGCATCGGTTTGAATCAGGCCGCGCAATTCGAATGTTTTGCGGTATGGCTCATCCACGGCGTAGATGTTGCGGGAAAGTCCGGATACAATGCCGGCCGAGACCGTGTTGTGGAGCTCGCCGAATACGTTGCCGAGCGCCACCACGCTTTCTCCAAGCAGGATGCGCGATGAATCGCCGAGTTGGATATGCGGCGTGTCGCGTTCCTGAATGCGCAACACTGCAACGTCGTTCACGTGGTCTCTGCCGAGAATTTCCGCGAAATATTTTTTATTGTTCCACCATACCCAGTATTCGCCGTCGAGCTCATAGACGACATGGCGGTTCGTGAGAATGAGGCCATTTTTGTCGGCGAAAAATCCCGTGCCGGTTTCCAGTTCGGTCTGGGGAATATCGGAATCAGACGAACGGGAATCGCGCGCAGTGTGCTTCGTGAGGATAATGCTCACGAGCGCGGGCGATGTTTTGCGGATAATCGAGGGAATGTCCATGCAAATAAGTATATCAGGAATTCGTGATCAGGAATGGTGAAATTTGCGTTCCAAAGAGAGTTCTACCTACTGAAAGAAAAAACTTTCTTATGTACCCCTGGGCGGAATTGAACCACCATTTTGTCCTTAGGACGGACCTGTTCTATCCGTTGAACTACAGGGGCTCGTGGTGGACCTACGGGGAATTGAACCCCGACCCTTGCCATGCCATGGCAATGTTCTGCCGTTGAACCATAGGCCCGCGTGCTTTACTTTATCGCGGTTTATATGAGTTTGCAATGAGATGGTATGATAAGAGATATGCAATCTCACCCTCTTACTGCGTCCGATATTCTGATCGCGGATTCGATTTTGCGCAAAGTGTTCAAAGACAAGGTGCTGCGCGGCGCGAAAAATCCTGAAGACGGCAATATCCTCTTGATTTCAGATTTTTCTTATTTTGATGCGCTGTTGGGCGACTTCCATTCCGATATCGGCATGCGCGAACGAGCGCTCATCAAAAAAATCCTTGCGATCAATCCGAAAACATACGGCATTCCGGCCACGAAAATCGGCGTGCACCGAGTTCCGAAAAACCTGGTGAAAATCCCGCCGCATCGCTACGAGTACCGCGGCGAATCGCGCGTGATCTGGACGCAGTATGTAACGCGACCGGCGTATCAGGCATTTCAAAAAATGAATGCCGCGATGCAACGCGAAATCGGTTCGGGCATGCGCATTGCGTCCGGGTATCGCTCGCCTGCGTACCAGCTCCATGCGTTTTTGCGCCAGTGGCAGCTCTCTGGGTATCGATTTTTGTCTGCGATACGTCTTGTTGCTTTGCCCGGATACAGCGAACACTGCGACTCCAAACACCAGGCAATCGATATTCTGTTTGAGAGCGGCATTCCCGACAATCTGGACGGGTATGCGCAAACCGTGAAATTGATGACACGGAGCAGGGAATACCAGTGGCTTTTGAAAAACGCGCGCAGGTTCGGATTCGCGCTTTCGTATGTTCCGAAGAACGCGAAAGGCATCAAGTTCGAACCCTGGCACTGGCGGTATGTTGGCAAATAGCCGACATCGCGGTATAAAAGAATGACACGGTGGGGTGGCTGAGCGGACGAAGGCGCCACACTCGAAATGTGGTGTACCCGTAAGGGTACCGCGAGTTCGAATCTCGCCCCCACCGCCAATTTTCAAAATTAGGATTTTGGGATGGCTCTTGTTGCGCACTGTGGCCAAATTCCGCCATTCGGGGCTTGATAGCATGGCAGTTTGCGGCTACAATAGCCAAAATTCAGGCACGCAGCATTTTCTCCAGAAAGGGAAGAGTTGTGCGCATGAGAATTATTATCAACGATTGTTATGGTGAAACACATTCTCGATTCCGATGCAGCATCGTTCGCGTGCGAACAGTGCGGTTCCCGGTATACGGAAAAGCAGTGGGCGGAAAAATGCGAAGCGTGGTGCGCAAAGTATCATCAATGCAATGCGGAGATTGCCGCGCACGCGCTCCCGGAGGCGCCGGGTGAGGAAACGGCGGCGGCGCAGGAAGCGGGCAAGCAGGCGCGCCGGTCATTCTGGTCCGTGCTTGCATCCATTTTCAAACAGCCCTTGTATATATTTCTTGCGTTTGACGGCGCGCTTGCGCTCGGCGTGCTCTATTGGTGGCTTCTTTCAAAAACCACGACATGGGCGAATTTTTCTTCGATGTATTCCAACGTGCCGATTTATTTCTGGCCGTACGTTTCCCTTACTTTGCTCGGGATGATTTTTTTCGGCATGAGCCTGGCGGTTTCCGTATATTCGTGGCAGCATTCCCGGTTGCGCATCGCATCGGATGAAAGCGGCAATGTGCTGGGAGCGACCGTCGGCGCGTTTGCCGCGGCCTGTCCCGTGTGCGGATCGTTTTTGCTCTCGGCGATCGGCATCACGGGCGGCGTTGCCCTGCTGCCGTTCAAAGGACTCGAGCTGAAGCTTTTGAGCGTTTTGTTTTTCGCTGGAGCGCTGGTATTCGGCGTGAGAAAATTGGCGCGCGCGGAAAATTGCGAAGCGTGCGAAGTGCAGCAGCAGGAAACAAGTGGAGTCCGAAAAGCGTCCGACCCTCTTTTTTCCTACCAAACGCTCGCCGCCGTTTCTTTTCTTATTCTTCTTCTCGCCGCTCCCTTGTGGAACCGCGAATTGATTGCCGCAAGTACAGCCGCGAAAGACGGAACGCTTTTGATGAATAAAGTGAATAACGTTCAAGGCGCCGAGGCGGGCGGTAATACGCTGTACAATACGGTTGTCGCCGCAGTGCTCCCGCAGCAGGGATTCCAGACGAAGATCATGCTCGATGACGCAATCGTGAAGCTGGTCAAGAACGGCATCATTGATGTTGAGAAGTTCAAAGAGGTGTACAAGAGCCGCGGATTCAGCGAAGAGGAGCTTGCGCTTCTGACCGCTCCTTCGTACAAGCCGCTTACTATCAATGCGAAGAACGCCGGCGTACTCATCAATCTTTTCTGGCCGCTCGGGCTTTCCAATAAGACAAAATTCAACGAACAAAGCCCCATGAATAGCGCATCGCTGTTCAATTTCGCTTCGACCGGCGGCTGGACGCTTGGCAAAGAAAATAACGGCGGCGCGTATTTCAACAAGTATGAGATCGTGAAGCTGACGCCCGCGCAGGAAGCGATTGCGCTGGAAGTCGCCCAGAATACATATCGGCCGTGCTGCGGGAATTCGAGCTTTTTCCAGGATTGCAACCACGGCTCCGCTTTGCTCGGCGTGATCGAGTTGGGCGCTGCACAAGGGCTTTCCAAGGAAGAACTGTATCGGGTTGCGCTCCAGTTCAATTCTTTCTGGTTTCCGCAAACGTATGTCAACACCGCGCTCTACTACAAGTTGGCGAAGAATATCGATTGGGAGAACGTGAATCCCAAAGAAGTTATGGGCGCCAATTATTCGAGCGGTCCGGGGTGGGCGAAGAATATCGCGCAGCCGCTTCAGGAGATTATTGCGAAAAATCCCAATCTTATTCCGAAGCAGCAGGGCGGCGGAGGGGGATGCGGCGTGTAATGAAAAACGCAGCGATATGAAAACGTTTTTCGACAGCGAACACATGAAGCACAGGCAAGTTTCCCGGCAGGAACGTTATCAGCGCAAGAAGCGCGAGAAGGTTGCCGAGCGCGCGGGAGAGCAGCGCGCGCGTTTTCTGAAAAAATTTGCACGCGCTGGCGCGGCTTTTCTTGCGGCCGGCAGCGTGATCGGAGGCATTGGCTGGTTTATTGCGGCTCGTCCTAGCTTGCCGCCCACGACAGCAGAGGGGCATACGGAAGATATGCCGCCGTCGCATATCAGCAGCCAGCCGATTCCCGACAGCACGCAGCGCTATATGCTCGAACACGCGGACGGGAACGGCATGCCCGGAGTTCTGGTGCAATATAACTGCGCGAAATATTCCTGCGAGCAGAATCTGGCCGGGCAGCTGGTTGACCTGATTAAGCAGTATCCTGCGAATGTGTATCTTGCGCCGAATTCGTATGACGGGAAAATCGTGTTGACCAGACTGGGGCGGATGGAAGTTTTGGAATCGTTCGACGCAACGCGGATCAAAAATTTCATAGAAGGATAACTGTTTTGCGCGTTCACCGCGCTCCGCGTCTTGCATTCACAGAGTGGAATCTGTATAACCAGTATAACCGCCATTTTCCAGCGGTTTTCATCCAAGGTTTTAAAGCGTAATTTTTATATATGCATCTTAAATTTACTATCAATAAAGATTATTTGATTGCCCACACCTTGGCTTCTACTCATGACAAGAGGTTCTCTTCGCAGAAATATAAAAAAGACATTGGCAGTTTTCAAAATCGCGCTTGGGGAATCTCAAAAGAATTATATAACTATATCCCCGGCAGAATAGATGACACTGTGTTTATCTCTTCAGGAGGAGTGATTCCGTATCGAAAGGCTATAGATAAATTACCATCCTATTTTGCGCGGCTCGCGAAAACAAAAGAATTTCGAAAGATATATCTTCAGACTGAACAATATCGCGCCTGGTGTGAAAAACAATGGGAAAAGAGTTCTAAACGGACTTTGCGAATTGTCGAAGAATTAACCCAGTTTCGTTTCGAGGACGATTTTACAATCTTTCTCACTCATCCATCGCAACGCAACGGGATGAGTTTCGGGCATCATCAAATTGCCTGGGGACACCATGAAGATTGGAGGTGTTACACGATCGTTTACCTCTGGCATGAGATTCTGCATTCATATCTGAAAGGTTCAGAATTAAATCATGCCTTAATTGAGCTTATTGCGGACCATGAGCTTCGGTATCGCCTCACTGGTGTGAGATACCCACCGTTTATTGGGCACGATCACCTTATGC
>DAIDAW010000027.1 GCA_027310425.1 bacterium
AGATCGGCGAGGTTATAGCTCGCGAGAAGGATATTCGTATAGTAATTGCCGGTTGTGGACATTTGAACCTCCTTGGTTCATTTGGAAAAGAACTGATTTCCTGCTGCGCAGGGTTGATAAATTCTAACATAATATATTCATGTACGCAACTTTTTATCATCTCTTGTTTTGCTTTTGCGGTTTCGGAGTTATAATGTGATTATTATGCTCTATCTTGCCGCCGACCATCGGGGATTTGCCCTGAAGGAAAAATTGAAAGCGCATTTAGCCGCGCAGAATGTTTTATTCGAGGATGCCGGCGCGTTTTCGTATGATGAAACCGATGATTATACGAATGCCGCGCATGCATTGGTAATGAAAATGGACGATCACCCGGATACTTTGGGCGTGATGTTATGCGGTTCGGGCGGCGGCGCAAGCATTGCGCTCAACAAACACAAGG
This sequence comes from bacterium, assembly GCA_027310425.1. Taxonomy (GTDB): domain Bacteria; phylum Patescibacteriota; class Minisyncoccia; order UBA6257; family Brennerbacteraceae; genus JAKALE01. The sequence goes on from DAIDAW010000027.1 coordinate 443, forward strand.
GCGTGCGTGCCGCGCAAGGATATTCGATTCCGGAGGTGATAGCGTTGCGCAACGATGACGATGTGCGCGTGCTGGCCATCGGCGCGGACTATGCGAGCGAGCAGGATGCGTATGCGTATGTCGACGCATTTCTGAAAACTCCGTTCGCGGCAAAGGAGCGCTACGTGCGCCGCATCGCAGAGATCGGCGCGATCGAGCAAGGAGATTTTTCAAGCCTATGATCCAAGTTTTGCCGTCCATCAATTCCGAAACATGGAATGAGGTGCAGGAGCGCGTGCATAAAATCGAAGGCGCGAGCGACTGGGTTGAAATCGACGTGTGCGACGGAACGCTTTCCAAGCGCACAACATGGAATAATCCAGACGATTTGAAAACGCTTCAGGCGCCGGCGACTTTGCGCATCGCAGCGCATTTGCTTGTGAAGCATCCGGAAAAATATATCGAGCAGTGGGTTCATGCGGGTGTGCGCCGCGTGATCGTGCAGTGGGAAGGAATCCGGCGCACGGGGATTGGCGCGCTGTTCGGGAAACGAAGCGAGCGCAGGGTGATCGAATCGATGCGGCAGCTGTGTAAAGACAATTGGGTCGAGTTCGGCATTTCCCTCGGGCTTGCAAGTAAGCCGGCTGATATTCAGGCATATCTCGGGTTGTGCGACATTGTGCAGGTGCTTGCGGTGCCAATCGGCCTATCGGGCGGTTCGTTCAGTGAGTCATGTTTTTTGAAAGCGCAGCAGCTTGCATACCTCAAACAAAAGCATGCGTTTCGCGTGGAATGGGACGGTGGAGTGAATTTGAATACGATTCCTTTTGTCGCGAAAGCGAAAGCCGATATTATAGTATCTACGTCGTTTGTGTTTAATGCGCCGAATGCCGCGGCTGCGCTTGAAGCATTGCGCAGACAGGTGCTACTCTAATACAATGGAATTGACGTTTGAAGAATCGCGCAAGCTGGCATACCAGATCCGCCAGGATATTATTCAGATGCTGGATTTTGCGAAATCCGGCCACTCGGCAGGGCCGTTGGGCATGGCGGATGTTTTCGTTGCGCTTTATTTTCACGTGCTGCGCCACGATCCGAAAAACCCGAAATGGGAAGACCGGGACCGGTTTGTGCTCTCCAATGGCCATATTTGTCCGGTTCTCTACGCGACACTCGCGCGCGCGGACTATTTTCCGGTACAGGAACTCAAGACCTTGCGTACGTTCGGATCGCGTCTCCAGGGTCATCCGCACCGCGCATCGCTGCCCGGGCTTGAAACAACTTCAGGGCCTTTGGGATCGGGCATCGCGCAGGCGGTTGGCATGGCTTTGGCAGCGCGCCTGGACAACAAAAAATACGACGTATGGGTTGTGTCGTCCGATGGAGAACTCAATGAAGGGAATTCCTGGGAAGCGATTATGGCGGCGTCGAAATACCATTTGAATAATTTGACGCTTCTCGTGGATCGAAACAATATCCAGATCGACGGGTTCACGGAGCAAGTTATGCCGCTCGAACCGCTTCGGGACAAGTTTGAGGCGTTCGGCTGGCATGTGCTTGAAGTTGATGGACACAACATCGAAGCGGTCGTGGATGCGTGCAACGAAGCGCGCTCGATTTTCGAAAAACCGGTTGCGATCATTGCGCATACGATTCCCGGTAAAGGCGTTGATTTTATGGAATTCAATTACAAGTGGCATGGCGAGGCGCCGGGGCATGAGGATGCGCGCCACGCGATGCAGGAATTGCGCACGCTGCAAGGAAAAGTAGAACCGGAATAAGGCTATGCTCAACCCTGATTTGTATTTAAATCTGAACCTGTTCGATGCCGGCGCAGAGCGTAAAACTATGCGCGAGGGTTTTGGGCAGGGTTTGCTGGAAGCGGGCGAGCAGAATCCGAATATCGTTGCGCTCGCTGCCGATCTGCGCGATTCGGTTTCCATGACGAAATTCGCACAAAAATTTCCCGACCGGTTTTTTGAAGTGGGCGTCGCGGAACAGGGCATGGTCACGATTGCATCCGGACTTGCGGCATCCGGAAAAATTCCGTTCACCGGCTCGTACGCGACGTTTTCCCCTGGCAGAAATTGGGAACAGATCCGCACCACAATTTGCTACAACAACGTGCCGGTGAAAATCGTGGGGTCGCACGCAGGGCTTTTGACCAGTCCTGACGGCGCGACGCATCAGGCGCTCGAAGACATCGCGTTGATGCGCGCGTTGCCGAATACGCAGGTCGTGGCGCCCTGCGATGTGCACGAAGCGCGCAAAGCAACGCTTGCGATCGCGGAAAACGGAAAACCGACGTATCTGCGCGTGATGCGCCCGCCGATTCCGGTCGTCACAACTGACAAGACGCCATTTCGTATCGGCAGGATCGATGCATTTTGGACCAGCAAAAAACCGCGCGCAACAGTGTGCGCAATCGGCGATATGCTTTACTATGCGCTGTGCGCCGCTATGGAACTCGAGCAGGAGGGATTGGAAGTCGAGGTGCTGAATGTCGCAACCGTGAAGCCGCTTGATATCGACGCCATTCTGACGAGCGCGAAAAAGACAAAAGCAGTCGTCACGGTAGAGGATCATCAAAAAGCCGGCGGCATGGGATCCGCGGTCGCCGAAGCCTTGAGCCAAACCTATCCGGTGCGCATGAAGCTTGTTGGCGTTGATGACGCATTCGGCCAGTCCGGAACACCGGAGGATTTGATTTTGCATTACGGTTTGGGGCAGAAATTCATCGCGCAGGCAGTGCGGGAAGCGATTGCTTCAAAATAATAACTATGCTTTTCGACGTTGTTACCATCGGAACCGCGGTCGTTGATGTGATTATGCATGCAAGCGGTTCGAAGCGCATGCTCGTGGATACGAAAGCAGGGACGCTGTGTTTTCCGCTTGGCGCGAAATTCGATATTGCAGAAAAAGATTTCCTGCTCAATTCCGGCGGCGGCGCGACCAATACCGCGGTGACGTTTTCACGCCAGGGATTGCTTGCCGGATGCGTCGCCGAAGTCGGGGAGGATGTGCTGGGCGCCCTGATTGTCGAAGAGCTGCGGCGCGATCGCGTCCATCCGCTCGTGTCGGTCAATAGGAAAATGCCCACCGGCCTGTCATGCATTCTTGTGCATGAAAACGGCGAGCGCACGGTGCTGACCATGCGCGGCGCGTCTGTTGATTTGTCGCTTTCTGAGATTCCGTTCGCCGATGTGGAAACGAAATGGGCATATATTGCGCCGGGCGCCATGCCAAAACGGCGCGTGGAAGAAATCATACGGATATTCGAAGCCAAAGGCGCGAAGGTCGCGCTGAACCCTTCCAAAGCGCAGCTTGCGAAAGGCCTGCAGGGGATGAAAAAAATCCTCGGATCGGTGGACGTGTTGTTTGTAAATGAAGAGGAAGCCGCTCTCGTGACCCGCATCGCGCGCGAGAAACAGGATGCGATATTCAAAGTTTTAGACAAGGCAGTGCGCGGCATCGTCGTGATGACGAGCGGGCCGAACGGCGTGCGCGTATCAGACGGGAAAACCGTGTGGTCTGCGGGCGTGTTTCAAAACAAAAAAATCGTCGATCGGCTCGGCGCGGGCGATGCGTTCGGCGCGGGGTTTGTCGCTGGGTTGCTCACGCACGAAAAAAAGAACAAGAGCGCGGCATTTTCCGATAGCGCGATTTCGTACGCGATCCGGCTCGCGAGCGCAAACGCGACTGCCGTCGTGGAAGGTTTGGGACCGAAAGTTGGCATCCTGACGCAGAAGCATTTTCAGACAGGCGCGCGCTGGCAGAAATTCCCCATACACAAAAATCATACTCAATAACCATGGAAGCATTTGAATCGCTGGCGCAGCTTTTGCGCACCGACAAAGATATTATCCGCGCGATCGACGCGGTCTCTTCGCAGGAGACAGGCACACAAGGGTCGTTGGAGTCAGTCGAGCAGGAGCGGCGCGCAAGCGTCGGAGCTGTTTGTGAAGCGCTCGGCATTGCCGACAGCGCGCCGGCGCAGCAGGCATGGATGAGGTTGGAACAGAAAATCGCGCAGGACGAAGACAAATTGAAATCAGCCATTGGCGTTTCCGAAATCAAGAATGAAGCCGATTGGCGCCGCGTGCTGGATTTCGCGTATCAGAACGTTCAGCCCGCATCCGGATGGTTTTTGAAAAAAGAAAAAGCGCGCCAGTTTCTGGAAGCGATTCCTCCAGAGCACGTTATCCAATTTCTCGGCTATCGGAACATCCAGGAATGCCTTGCGAGAGAGGACGTTTCCGACGTGTTCGCGAGTATGCGATTCGGCGAAGACGCACAATGGCTCAACGGAGTATTTTTCAAGCAATACGAATCGCTTGTTCCCGATGATTTCGAGCAGCGCGCGATCGAACTGCGCGTGTTGCCGGAGCGCTATGCTCCGCTCGCAAGGCATTTCATCGAGAAGAAATATCATAATTTGAGCCACCTCAAGGAACTGGGCGTGCTGTTCGTGATACCTGTGCATTGGCAGCAGGCCGGCCAGTTTATGAAAGTGTTCACGTTGTCCTTCCATTACCTGTATGAAATTCAGTTCTACGCGGATATCACGAAACGATTGCGTACAGAACAGACATTCACGCCGCGATTCATTGCTATGCTGCGCGGTGATACGCCCGAACCGGTTGTAGATCTTGCGCATCCGCACTGGCTCATGACGCAGCGCTATCTGGAAAAGGAAGACCAATACGAAATCGAACTGGCAATCCCGCATGTCAATCCGGAATCCATCCATTGGGCAAAGGCGCAGGATGCGATGGCCGCGATTGCGCCGGAGCTTCAATTCTGGAAAGGCAAGGATTGGGTGGGCGCGTTTTTCAAAGACGACGTAGGCGAGCAGGTCCTCGTGAGCTTTAATGTGGTTGATGCTGCGATGAGTCTTGCGGACGCCGCCGATAAAAAATACACGTACCACCAGCGCGAAGCAATGTGGAACAGGATTTACACCGGGTATTTCGGTGCGGAACGACTCGAGGAGTTTTGCAAACAGCGCATTCTGGAATAAGAAAGAGCCGCTTACAAGCGGCTCTTTTCATAAGCGTCGAAACCAGGTTATGATTCGACGTATCCAGTTGGGCGTGAGTTTCTCCGGTAAAGGAGATCTGACGCCGAAGAGTTTTGAGATTGTTTGAATTGCCATAGCGCCTCCATTCAGAGTATTTTCGTTCTTTCTGGGGTTTTGTCAACTGGCAGTATATAAGGGTTCTGACATCGCTGCGGTTTTCAAGAACCGGGAGTCGCATATTATGGCGACTATACTTCTGAGCGCCAAAAACCAAGCAGATTTTGAAAAGTGCTGAGAGGCGTGCGGTGCCTGCACATGTTTCTGGAAATCCGTATGAATAGAGGTTGATGTATCCGTCTGGATGCGGCGGGATTCGTGCCTTATTTATCAACATCTTTTTCATACGGCTTTTTAGGATATACTACGGATATGACATTACGCGATACCATTCGCCAGGCCTACGACCAGAACTACGCCATCGGCCATTTCAATGTTTCGAATTGGGAAGGCATCAAGGCAGTGCGCGACGTCTGCGCGGAGTTGCGCGTGCCAATCATTATCGGCGCGTCCGAAGGAGAATCGGAATTCATCGGCATCCGTGAGGTCGCGGGGATTGTACAGATGCTCCGCGGATCCGACGGGTTGCCGCTGTTTTTGAATGCCGATCATTTCAAAGATATCGAAAAAGTAAAACAGGCCGCGCGCGCGGGATTCGACGCGATTCTTTATGATGCGGCGTCCCAGTCCTTGGGCGAAAATACGGTCCTTACGAAGCAGGCGGTTGATGCGATCCATGCGATCAATGCCGATATTC
>DAIDAW010000028.1 GCA_027310425.1 bacterium
ACGTAGTGCCGGTTACGCCCAGCATCCGCGCGCTGCCGTTGTTCGTACGAATGAGATTCCTCAAATATGCATACAGGCCGATCTGGATGCCGAATCCGACCGCCAGACTCACGATAAAATACCAGAACACGGCGAACTGGCCTTGAGCGAATTTCCAACCTGACACAAGCGTCAGCACCGTGAAATAAATGCCCAGGAGCGTTACACTTGCAAGCGCTCCGAAAAAAACAGGTTTTGCGCGTTCGAGAAACATGGAATGAGGATAACTGCTATTTTACAAAGAAATATAATCCAACGGGTTGAGATCGCCGCCGACCGGCAGCAGCCCGCACGACTTTGACTGGGTGATTGTATACGTATTGGATGCGTAGACCGTTACTTGCACGTGAGGACCAGTGGACCAGCCGGTATTGCCAACATATCCGATGAGTTCGCCCCGTTTGACCGTCTGCCCTTTTTTCACCGCAAACGCGGAAAAATGCGAATAAAACGTCGTGAGATTATTGGCATGCTTGATGACAACGTATTTGCCGTATGCGCCTCGCGGACAAAACGCATCCGTATTGCCCAGAGCGATCACCTCGCCCGCTTCCGCCGCATATACCGGCGTGCCAACCGGCGCGCCCAGGTCAATGCCGTTATGCCACTGGCTTTTGTAATTTCTGATCGCAAACTGAGTTCTGCCGTATCCTTGCGTAAGTCGTCCGGCAGGAACGGGATTTTGCAGAAGTCCGGGACGCGGTGAAGGCAATTGAGAAAGATCCACATTCTTCCTGAGCGCCGATTCGATCCGCTCGATTTCATTTTCGAACTCCATTGCTTTTTTTGCAAGCTCGTCGAAATTCTTCTGGTAGAGCTGCTCTTTATTTTTGGTTTCTGTCAGAAGCGCCCGCTTACGCTCTTCCTCCCCGCGCGCGATCGCGGTTGTGACAACAATTTCCTGCTTCTTGGCGTCGATTTGAACGCGCTTGCCGGAAACGTCTTCCTGCCTTTTCGCAAGCTCAACTTTGAGAACGCGCGATTCATTGAGCGTCGTGAGCATCTCGGCCTGGATGGAATCCAGGGATGCGGTATCGGCAAGGACATCAGAAATCGTATTCCGCTCGAGCAAACTGAAAAGCGGATTTCGTTCGCTCTCCTCGTGATACGCGCGCACGATCTTCGGCAAAGCCGCCAATTTGGTTTCAATCATCGCGTTGATGGTTTCGATGCCGGATGAAAGCGATGCTATCTCAAGCCCGAGTTTTTGACTTTCGACCTGCGCTGCGCGGACATCAAGCTCCAGCGCCGCAATGCTGCCGTCGATGGAGCGGAGTTCTGTTTGCAGGGTTTTGCGCTGGCTCGTTGTCGCATCAAGATTCCTTTTTGCTTGCTCCATTTCCTCTTTGATTTTTTGAAGCTCCTTGTTTTTTGCCTCAATCGACGCCTGAAGCGCAGCCCGATTCGCGTCGGCGCTCCCAGTATCTTCTCCTACCACAACTTCCTCGGCAAGCATCGACGCGGGGGACAAAAAGAGCGATGCTGCCATGCTTACGATAATCAATTTTTTCATGGGATCAAAATCATCGAGTACGCCTTTTCGCATCAATGGCAACATCCGCCGCCGTTCTGTTTTTTATCCGCATGTTCTTCGTGGGCGCAACCGGTGCCGTTTGCCGAATCGCGGATGTGCGCGTCTTTTTCGTCCTTGTTTTCATATTCATGCGCATGCGATCCATGTCCTCGCGCCATGACCCAAAAATGAATCAGGATAAAACCGCCAAACAGAATCGGCCAGAGCGAATTCGGAGGGAGCAATTTGCTTCCAAGAAGAATCAGAATGCCGATCAATAATCCCGCCAGAATCATTATGGGGAGCCGTGAGAAGTTATTTTTTGCTTCGTGATCGTGCATAAAAAGAAATGCATGAAAGACGTTGGCGACAAACCGCCTCGATACGCTCGATTTTTTCTTGCTGTTATTTTCCTGATTTCACGAGGCTCGTGTTGTGCATCCAGACATAATACCAGGCAAAAAGCCACGCAAACCCGAACAATTCGACTGCGCCAAGGAACACGCTCCCGGCGTTCCCCCAAACAAACCCGGGCAACAATTCAAACAGCGCATGATGAAGCGCGGCAGTCCTGCCGGCAAGGAAGAATCCGTACGCGAAGCACAGCGCGTAGAACGCCTCTATCCCCAGCGCGCAGAGCCATCCGTATCGTTTAAGTGAAAGCATAGAAGAAACGCTTATGATTTAATTTTCCGACCTTTGTACTGTTTTGTTCTCAGAAACGAGCAAATCATTTTTTGAGCGCATCCAATTTCTTTTTGAACTCGTTTTTGTTCAGCGCGCCGGTGGAAAACAGTTCTCCGTTGATGAGAATGCCCGGACTGGAAAAAATGCCGTATTTCTGGACGAGCGCGATTCCTTCGGACGACGTCGCGTCGATTTCGGTAACGCGCATGTCCGGATACTGCGGTTTCATTTCTTCGAAAATCTTCTTCGCCTGGGCGCATTCATGGCATCCCGGCACGGTAATGAATTGAATATCAATCATATTTATGTTTCGGAAATGCTATACCCCATCTGTTTGATGACTTTCTCGACCTCGCTGAACTTGAACGCGGCATCGTCGAATGCAATAACTGCTTCTTTGGCATCGAAATCGACGTGTGCCGACGTAACGCCGGGCTGATTGGTGAGAAGCATCTCGATCGACATCGCGCAGCTTCCACAGCTCATCCCGCGTATCGCGTATTTTTTCGTCTGTACCATGGTTTTGTTTATTATTGTTTATTCGTTTGTTTTTTCCGGAAATAAGACCGCGCGGCGCCCTGTTTTCAGGCATCCGCGATTTCCGGCAAATCTACCCCGTCCCGAACCCGATAGGCATTGTCAGGAACCCCCACACGAGGAAAATGGCAAGCAAGATCCAGAATGTCGTCTTGGCCATCGCGCCTTTCTTCTTGAAGAAATACCACAGAAGCACGACCGGCGGCAGGAACAAATTAATCCATGCGCCAATCTTGACAAACGGAACCGCGGTTTCAAATTGTTGAATCGGAATGTCAGCTTCCGTCACCGTACTGCCGATCGCTCCGAATACTCTATTCAATCCCTCATGGAATATCGATCCCTCGTACCAGAGATGGCCGAAAACCCCGTTCAGAATGATAAACGAAGAAATGACCACGAGCGCCCAGCCGGTTATCTTGTCAACCAATACTTTCCGCTTCAATATGCTTGTGGTCGCGTTCACGCCGAGGATGCCAAGTACGGACAGGAAAATAAGCGGCAACGCCCTGCCCAGACCGTTCACTGCCATATACCATGCGCCGACTGCAACGCTCCCAGTTCCTGCCGCAGCGGCAAGAATCAAATACGTAACCGGGTTCGGACACCCGATGCCGGCATTTCCCAAAAACAGTCCCAAAAACAATGCCTTTGCGTAATCCGGCTGTTTCTGAATAAACGCTGGTACCTTGGAATACGAAGGCATTTTAAACGAAATGAGCATGAGTTCCGCCAAGCCGAAGATAAGCGCCGCTATGCCGGCAACGATGTAGAGATATTTTGTTGCCTGATCAAGACCGAGATATTTGCCGATAAGCGCGATCGCAGCTCCATAAATCGCAAGCATGACGACCAGGCCGATGCTGAACAGAACCGCCATCATGAGACCTTTCTTGTATCCCTTGCCCATCGAGAGCGGGACAATGATGAATACAAGCGGCAACGTGCACGGCAGCACGATATTGGATACGCCGCCGGCAAAGGACAGAATCGTCGTGAGCGTTCGCGCCGGAGATGTTGCCAGATACGTCAGCGCGATAATGATCGCAGTCAGAAGCCCGAACGCAAGGCTGACGAAGAGCACCTTTGTCTTTTGGTTCGGCTGAAGAGCGGTTTTTTCTTCCGGCGCGCTCGGTTCCGGCTGCGCCTCTGCCTCCTCATCTGTCCGGAACGCGATGATGAAACCGAATGTCAAAAGAAAAATCGCAATAAGCGTATTGAGCGGATGAATGCCGTGCGCGAAAAATCCCGTGAATATAAAATACAACACGGCTCCGATGATCACGCTGATGCCTGCTGTTTTTTGTTTCATACGTGTGAGTTACTTTCTTATTTATCTAATTTATTCTTGAAATACAAAAGTTCTTTATACGCGTGGGGAATATAGTCGGGCTTGTTCATGTATTCTTTTGCTGAACTGAAAAAGATTCTCCCGAACAAACTATCCGGATAGCGACCGTATAACGTATGCGACATTCTGGTTCCGTCCGATGTAAGCTCAAGTTCTATGACGCCGCTTACCGGCATGTCGAGAGGAATAAATCCGAAAAGTTTATATTTCCCAACCCCCAGCCAAATGCACATTTTGGGTCGTTCCGCCCACAGAATATGTCCTCGGAGATCGCTGGAAACTCCGCCGACTGTTTCTTTTTGATAAAAACCAACACCCGTCTCCGGACGGTCGATGTCGTTGTAAAAAATAAGCCCCAAGTGCTCTTCGGCGTTCGACTCTGTCCACGTTTGGGGATTATACGCATACTCCCAGATGACATCGGGGTCATTTTTAATAATGACTTCGAAATGAGCAATAACAAACTGGGTATGGGGGTCAATTCTGCCATGAGACGGTTTCGTTTCCATACTACGGAACTATAGAGAATTTGCTATGGCAATTTCGAGACTATCTATGCTGTTCAGCGTGCATACGATACAGTGCGCATATTCCTGCGGAAATGGAAATGAGCGTGAGCGCAATCGCATCATAAAAAAGATGCGTCTGCGGAAAACCCAGGAATGCGCCGTTTCCCCCCGCAAGCCACGCTCCACCGAGAGCAAGCGCGCCCCAGATGCCGGCTCCGATGGAAATGCCGTGAAAAATCGATGATTTTTTCATGCGTTTATTTATTCGAAAGCGTATACACTCTGATTAATTCCTTAATTGCCCTTTCTTCTCCGGCGCTCTGGCGCATTTGCTGCTTGACGTGCGTCCGCAGGTGATTTTCAAGAAGAAACGCGTCAAGGCTTTTGAGCGACCGCTGGATGGAAAGAGATTGCTCCAAAAGTTCTGGGCAATACATTTCCACCTCGATGGCCTTGATCAATCCGTCTATCTGCCCGCGGATAATTTTTGCCCGATGCACGGCCCGCTGTTTGAGTTTTTGATCTACCATATCAATATAGCTTATACCCCCCTCCCCTATTTGTCAAGGAACGCGCAAACGCCCTCGAAAGGGCGCTTGCGCAATGATCTGCAGTTTCTGCAGAATTCCCCGCTAAAGGGAAGTAAGGAAATTGCAGTATTACCTATCTCTGCTCTACCGTCTCGGTGTCACAGCGCTCAAGAGTCTGGTTGCGGGCGAGAGCACTTCCTGCCAGAGGAACTGCTTGATGGCGGCAACGAAGGACTTGGTGTCAGACTTGGCGCCGTTCACGCAGGTTAAGGTGTAGGTGACATAGCCAGGGGTTTTGGGTTGGACTTTGAAGGAGCCCTGGGGTTCTGCCAGGTCGCCTTGCCACTGGCAGTCATTGGCTTGGCCAGGAGCGTCTGGGAGACGGGTGTAGGACTGGTCCTGGTAGGTGCAGGAGGCAGTGCAGGAGCGGGCGCCAGAGACTTTCCAGGCGATGTTTGCCTTGTAACCAGCAAGCATCTGGGGTTGCAGGATGAAGTAGAAGGGCTCTCCGGTGGAAGCGTTGGTGCGCTTGATGAAGTTGGTTATTTCAAACTGTTCAATGAGGGGTTGATCAGAGGGCAGAGGTGAAGCCAAGAGCGTGGGCGTGGCGCCGGGAGTGGTGAAGGTGGGAGGAAGCGTTCGTCTGGGGACAGAGCCGGAACCATCACCGCCACGCTTACGAGGGAGAATACAGCCCCAGCCAACACAAGCTTGACCATTATTTTGGAACCAAGGCAAGAGTGAAACTGATTCCAAATAAGTACCATTTGCAAGCCCTAACCTTTCGAATGTTCTCGCTGAACAAGAAGGCATACACGCTTTAAAAGTTTTGACGAGGTAATTTTGGACTTGCGAATAGCTTATAGCACCATTACTGTTTGCTACTACTTTAGCGGCAAGATTATTAGTTGGATTGTTGTATA
>DAIDAW010000029.1 GCA_027310425.1 bacterium
GTAATGCTGCGGGACAAGGACTCTCTTCGACAGGCTCAGAGTAAACTTCTCATCCTATCCCAGCACTCCGTCAAACTCACTGCAAGCTCTTATTTATTAAGACAAGCTTCTTCTTTCTGCTCCACCCCTTCAGTTGCCGTTCACGTTCTGCCGCTTCTGTTTTTGAATTGAATTGCTCCTTATATACTAGCTCAATTTCGGAAAACTTTTTTGTGAAGAAAGACTTTTTATTCCTATGCTCTATGAGCCTTAGCTCCAAATTATTTGTCATACCGGCATAAAACGTCTTCCGGTCGCAATTCAATATATAAACGTACCACATATTAGCTTGCACTGAGCTTGCCGAAGTGCTGCGGGACAAGGACTCGAACCTCGGTTTTCAGGGCCAGAACCTGACGTCCTACCACTAGACGATCCCGCACTGTTTCATCTTCCGTAACAGTTCACGTTTCCCGTTTGCGGTCTTATAGAAACGCTCCTGACGAAATGCTTCGTATGCATCACTATACGCCTCTTCGTATACAAGTTTCAATGGTTTCCGGTGCCGTGTAGAAACCACCTTCCCTTGATTATGTTCCTTCAAACGTTTTTGTGTATCAGAAGTACATCCGATATAGAACTCGCCGTCCAATGAACTCTTGAGAACATATACGGACTGCATACACATATATCCTACCACTAGCCTCGCCCATGGCCGGGCTACGGCCGAGGGACGATCCCGCAATACAACGAAGATTTTACAACATTTACAGAAAAAACGAAAGGGGTGCGTGCTATACTATACCAATAGCATGTCCATGAAATCATACAAAGCCTATTCGCAGATTTTCCTGGCGCTTGCGCTCGCGGTCATCGCCGTGCTCCTCGCAACCCAATTCCCGAAATTCCAATCCTTTTTCAAGAGTTCCGTGCTGCCGACCGATTCGAACGGACCCATCGCAAACCGCGCCACCATTACCGCTGACGATAACGGAAAAATATTCACCTATCCGCTGACGTCGCGCTTCACCCTGCTCCTGGACAAAACCCAGTATCCGCCGGGAAAACTCTTCTGGACTCCGGAAACGATTATCGGCAAAATAAGCAATGTGCAAGCATCCGAATCGCCCAACCTTATTCCAACACGTTTCGAAGCAGCGCAGCCAGGCACGACTGTAATCCGCAACAACGATTTCTCCGTTACTATCATAGTAACAACGGAATAATGCCATGATCGACACGATTGCCTGGGCGCGCGCGCTCGGATATTTGGGAATCGCCGCGGTTATCTTTACAGAAACGGGGCTTCTCGTCGGTATCGTGCTGCCTGGCGACAGCCTGTTGTTCAGCGCGGGATTCGTAGCTTCTCTGGGTTATGGAGCAATCGTGCCGCTTGTTGCTTTCTCGTTTCTTGCGGCGGTGCTCGGTGACTCGACCGGATACGCGCTCGGGAAAAAATACGGACCGAAAATCTTTTCCAAAGAACAATCGCTTTTCTTCGATAAACAGCACGTGGCGCGCGCCGAAGCATTTTACAAAAAACACGGCGGTAAAACCATCATCCTGGCGCGCTTTCTTCCGGTTATCCGCACGTTCGCGCCGGTGCTCGCCGGCGTAGGATCTATGCGTTATCGCACGTTTCTCGCCTACAATATCGCCGGCGCAGCTTTGTGGACAGGCAGTATGACGCTTGCCGGCTATTTCCTCGGCACAGCAATCCCCAATGCCGACCGCTACGTGCTGCCGATTATCGCAGTCATTGTCATCGCATCGTTTCTGCCGGCCGCAATACCGTTCGCGAAAAGATATATGATCAGAAACAAGAAATAGGCCCACACGGCCTATTTTTTGTTTTTCCCTACGATTTCCGTGTCATCCGGAGAGCTTGCATGAGAATTTCTAATGCCCTTTGATATTCCATTTTTTTATCGACGCGAGCTATGCGATGCAACTCTTCGGATTCGCCTTTCTTTTGTCCCACAGAAATTTTCCTATCGATGAACTGACGCAGCGTCATTTCCGCATCTTCATTTCGAAAATTCATATACCACGATTCTAAAAGCTGATATGTAGAAACTGCTTGAAGTTTCTTCGCTCCCTCATCGCTAAAAGGAGATTCCCTGCCAACCAACACCGCCAAAAGTTTCCTCGCATGTCCCAAAACTTTAGTATCCTGCTCTTCTAAAAACGCTACCGCCTGCTTCAGCTTTACAACTGCTTCCGGATTGGTCGAGAAAGACCGCGTCTCATCCGAACCGTCCGGTTGTTCAGGATTCTTTTTAAAACCTGGAAAATTCATATTCATTTTATTATGCTTCTTTCAAATACTTGCGCATCGCCAGGTACGTGGAAAACGTCATAATGACAAAGCCGGTCACCACCTGGAAAACGAACATTTTGAAAATGTTCTGTTTGAAAAATTCCAAAGAATTGATCTCCGGAATAAATGAAGCAAGGCGCGGCGAAAGCCAAAGAATTCCGATCCAGAGCGTTATCATCACCACAAGCGAAGCAAAGAGCACTGCCGCAAACCCCATCATCACGAACGGCCCGCGAATAAACCATTTCGGCGCCCCGACCAGTTTCATGACATTGATTTCCTCGCGGAAAGAATAAATCGCCAGGCGAATCGAATTGAACGATACCAGCACCGCGAGGCCGGTAAACAAGATGATTATCACGATCCCCGCTTGCTGGACCGCGCGCAGAATCGCGTTCAACCGATCAATAACCGTTTTATTTTCCGTGAAGTTGATTTTTGCGATGCTGTCCTTGAACGGCGCCCCCTGAATAAATGCCACGATCGACTGATAAGATTCGCTCGATTTCGCCTTGATATTGAGCGATGCCTGCAAAGGATTGCCGCCCAATTCTTCGAGCGCATTCGTGACGACGTCATTGCCGGCATGGCGAATTTTAAACGCCTGCAATGCCTGATCACGCGACACGTACGTTACGGATTCGATATCAGGAATCTGCGCCAGCATATCGCGCGCTTTCAAAACGTCCGCTTCCGCAACTTGCGTATTGAAGTAAATGCTCAAGTCAATTTTGTCGCGAATGACTCCCACGATTTCTCTGGTCAAAAAATCAAACAAGAGGAGGCTCGACAGGATGAAGAGCGTAACGGCCATAATGCCGATGACGGCAATCGAAAGGCCGAAATTGCGGCGGAAATTCTTCCAGCCCGATTTTATGATGCGTTTGAATGCGGCAAACATGATTATGTAATAAGATATTTTCCTTTTTCTTCGTCGCGCACGAGTTTTCCCTGATCAAGGATAACAACCCGGCGCTCAAGCGAATCAACGATTTCTTTGTTGTGGGTCGCCAAGAGCACCGTAGTCCCCAGTTCGTTGATTTTCAAAAGCAGCTTCACGATTTCAAACGTATTGAGCGGATCGAGATTCCCGGTCGGTTCGTCGGCCACGATCATATCCGGACGCTGCGCCAGAGCACGCGCAATCGCAACGCGCTGCTTCTCGCCCCCGGACAGCTCATGCGGAAAATTCTTCGTGCGGTTGGAAAGTCCGACAAGTTCGAGCACCTGCGGCACGTCGCGTTTGACATATTGATCCTCAATGCCTGCAACTTCCATGGCGTACGCGACGTTTTCGTACGCAGTCCGGTCGGGAAGAAGTTTATAATCCTGGAATACCATGCCGATCTGCCTGCGCAGCTTGGGCAATTCGCCCGCCGGAAGCCTGTGCACGTCTTTATTTTCAAACAGCACTTTACCCTTGGTCGGCCGCTCCTCGGCGATGAGTAATTTCAGAAGTGTTGATTTTCCCGCGCCGGATTTTCCCGCAAGTGAAACGAACTCTCCCTGTTCAATCGCAAGCGTTACATTATCGAGCGCAATCGAATGAGAATTGTATATTTTCGAAACTCCCTCAAAAGAAATGATTTTCATCCCGGAAAATTGACTTACAACATATGACCGATGACTTACAACCTGCTTTGCGCGAACGACCCCCCATCCGTCACAGCCATAAGCCAAATGTCATCTAATGTTGAGTATACCCTATTTTCAGTTCGGCTTCAATAAATGCTTCTAAATCCCCTTGTAACACTTTCTCAATCTGGTTCGTCTCGATATTCGTGCGGTGATCTTTGACCATCTGATACGGGTGGAATACATACGAACGGATCTGATTCGCCCAGGCGATTTTTTGTTTCTCTCCTTTGAGCGCCGCTTTTTCCGATCCTGCGGAATCCTGGGCCATTTCCTTGAGTTTCGCCCGGAGCAATGCCAGCGCGCGCTGGCGATTCTGCTCCTGCGATCGTTCGCTTTGACAGGCAACCACGATACCGCTGGGCGTATGAGTGAGGCGCACTGCGGTTTCAACTTTATTGACGTTCTGGCCTCCGGGTCCGGACGAACGGAACGTTTCCAATTTCACGTCTTCCTGCCTGATTTCGTATTCTTCCGGCTGGATTTCGGGAAGCACTTCGATAAGCGCAAACGACGTATGGCGCTGCTTGTCGGCGTCGAACGGCGAAATGCGCACGAGCCGGTGCACGCCGCGCTCGCCTTTCAGATACCCGTACGCATAGTCTCCGCGGATATGCGCAACCGCGCTTTTAATCCCTTTCTGCTCGTTCTCGTGCTCGTCCAGAATTTCGAATTTCCACCCGCGGCGCACGATGTAATTCCGATACATATCCCACAGGATCCGCGCCCAATCTTCCGCATCATCCCCGCCCGCGCCTGCATAGACCGCAATCGTCGCGTCGCGGGCGTCATACGGCCCATGCAAAAACATGGTGAGCTCTGCCGCATCCAATGCCTGTTCCAAAGATCCGATATCCGCAACGAGATTCGGATATCCTTCATCTTCTTTGTTTTCCGCATCCATCACGAAGAGGCGCGTGGCAATGCTGTCAAGCGCGCGCTGCTTCGCCTCGAAATTACTCAGCGCGTCGGTGAGCTGGCCTAATTCTTTAGACAGCGCTTCTGCTTCGCTGCGGCGTGACCAAATGGTCGAGTCGAGAAATTTCTCTTCTATCTGGGCAATGCGTTCTCTCTTCTGATCAAGCGCGAGCCATTCCTGCCATGCGCGCAGGCGCGTTTCCAGCACTGCGATGCGTTCGCGTAGCGGTGTTAAATCCATATAAGTATGATTATTCTTCTGAAACGAGCGGGACGAACGAAAATCCGCGATACCGGTTCGTTCTCCACGCGTCTGCGCCTATTTTATCAAAAACAACGATGCTATCCAAGACCGGCGCGACGATTCTGCCGCCAACAACGGTTTGTTCTCGCCAGGCGCGCGGAATATCATTTTCCTGCGTTG